>SLQM01000243.1 GCA_007131435.1 Syntrophomonadaceae bacterium | reverse complement strand
TTTCATTTTAGATGCCACAATTATAAATGATTTCCATATTATTTTCAGCTCTTCAAAATTTTTGTGCAATCTTACCGATAGGATAAAAAGTAAGACTCAATCCCTCTGAATAATGCTTCAGCTAGTATTTTTTGAGTCTTTGCATCTCTTAAAAGCTCTTCTTCTTTCTGGTTAGTTAGAAAAGCCATTTCCACCAAGACCGCTGGCATTTCAGAATTAGTCAACACAAAAAAGTTTTTTTCCTTAACCCCGCGATCTCTTAACCCCAGGGTTGATAAAAACTCACCCTGTATCGCCTGGGCAAGGAACTTGCTAGCTGCACTGTTCTCATTATTTTCATAGTAATAAGTTTCTGTTCCATTAGCGTCCGGACTTGTGAAGGCATTGGCATGAATACTTACAAATAGATCAGCTCTTGCCTTATTGGCAATCTCAACCCGTTTAGTATTGCTTACTGATTGATCACCCGTTCTTGTCATAATAACAGATGCTCCTGCTCCTTGTAGTAAAGATTCGAGGTTTTGCCCAACAGCCAGGGTTACAACCTTTTCCTGTAAACCCGAAAAACCGATTGCACCGGGATCTACACCTCCATGGCCGGGATCTACGACAATAACTTTCCCCCTTAGAGCATCTTTACTTTTAAGGTCTGCCTTTTTAACAAAATCTCCATGCACCCAGCCACTCTTACTGTCCATGGTTATAACTTTTAACCATTCTTTTTGTTCATCCGTCACTTCTAAAATAGCGCCGAATGAAAGTTGATCTATAATTTCATGGTTGGTGCCAGGGCCACTGCGCAAGTTTAATATATTTACATCAACCATAACATAGGTTTTGCTTGTGTTTCCGGTGTTGTGATTTTCTCCCGGTTCATTGATCGGCTTTTTTACCCCCGTGTCCGGATTATCAGGTTTCCCAGCAGCGCCTTCTTCCAAGTTAATTGGAGTGTATACAATGTTTCCGGAATTTATACTTACCTTCTTTATATTTCCGGGCATTGCTGCAAGTTCTGCTTCTTTGTTGAGCAGGTATTTTTCAAGATCAAAGTTACCATTACTAACTATAGCCAGGGCATAATTATCCAAAACACCTCTGTAACTGATATATCTACCATTTTCAGTTAAAAAAGCATAAGCTTCTTTTTCTACAAAACTGCTATACAGGCCATCAGGTGAGTCAAGCAGGCTGAGGGCATAGGAGTTGAGCAACAGTTTATAATCGAACTGGTATAGTTCCCCGTTAGAATCTTTAGCTATCAGGGCGCTTACTGCAGCTAAAGCCGGAGATGTTGAAAAGATTATAAATATAATAAGCAGAGAGAGAAATAAAACTTTTTCCACTGATTTACCCATGCAAGAGCCTCCATTAATTTAAGGTATATGATCGGCTCACTAAAACCTTTTCTCGTGCGGCGTTATCTTCAGGCACCTATCCCCTAAAGCCTTTTATGGCATCGCGGTAATCTAATTTCATATCACCAACCAAAACCTTGTAGCTAATCTGACCTGCCACACATAAAACCACAATAACTAATTGATTACCGGCATAATACATTTTTCTACCTTAAAATATTGAATTAAATCATTAAAGTTTCCTGGTACGTTTTCAGTATTGTTATTATCACCCTGGTTGCCAGCACAATAAAAATAATGACAGGGATCATATTAATTCTAAATCAAAATGCGGGCTTGAGTCTTGTTCTTCTCCAGTTGAACCTGCGCATGGCAAGCCTCCCTTTTCTGCAGAAAATAATTAAATGTCGAAATAAACCTGCTTCCTCAAACAGGTTGCAATAGCCATGTATTTTTAGCCTATAGAATCTTGGCCTTGCGCCAGTTACTTTCAGCAAAATTGCCTTTACCAGCCAGTTTATTATAAAACAAGAATTATGTTACCAAAAGACGGCAAATATTTCTAATTTTTCATAATAATATTACCAAGGCTTTTCATCTTTGTCAACAATTTGCTAACAAACTTAGCATTAAATTCATTTAATGGGCATTAATAACAATAAGGTAGTATAATAATCAAAATATGATTTTATGTAGGAAACAGCTATGATATGTCGAATAGAAAAAATAATCCACATTTCAAGATAATGGAGGTTTTAATAATGGAATACTGGAACAAAAAAGGAAATAGCTGCACTGCTGATACTGTTCAGGCAGCCTTAACCAGGGCAAAAGAACTGGATATAGAGTATGTTATAGTTGCATCAAACAGTGGTGAAACAGCAGAGCTGTTTCTCGACCAGGGACTGCAAGTAACCTGCGTTACTCACCATGTAGGGTTTAAAAAGCCCGGTGAGGATGAAATGGACAGACAGATGAGAGAGAAACTACACGAGAAAGGCGCAAATGTCTTAACCACCACTCACCTGCTGGCCGGGGTGGATCGCGCTCTGCGCTTCAAATTTGAGGGAGTTTATCCAGCAGAAATTGTATCTTCAACCCTGCGCTTACTGGGACAGGGTTTCAAAGTATGTGTGGAAATAAGTGTAATGGCACTTGATGCGGGAATGATTCCTTTCGGGGAAGCAGTTGTTGCAGTGGGTGGAACCAGCCGTGGCGCTGATACGGCATGCATTATAGAACCTGCCCATTCCAGCCAGTTCTTCGATACAAAGATCAAAGAGATCATCTGTATGCCGCGGGAAAAATAAACTTGCCATTTTAAAATGTAGTTTTCAAAAGTTTTCTAACCGCCACAAATATAAGGGATCAGAGTAACGCTGTCGCCATCTTTTAGCATCGTGTCCACGCTAGCATGTTTACCGTTTACCATAAACTCTGCCGTTAGTATTTTGTTGCTGTCGATGATCTCGTAAGCAAGTTTGTCTTTCCATTCCCGGGAAAGGTATTGAGCTAACTGCTGAAGATCGATCGACCGGACATCCAGCTGCAGGTTGAACTGGTCCTGTTCACCTTTCTTTATGTAGGGCGGCATAAACTTTATTTTGATGTTCATGGTAAATACTTTCTGTTATGCTGTTATAAATCCCTGCCCTGGAAGATAATTTTTATGTGATAATTTGATCTTATCAGGCCTGCTTGTTAAACTATTGGTGTTGCATTTTTTTAAATTGCGGGGTTGAAGATGCTTTACCTATACTTTGCTTTTCTGTTGTCTATAATGAACCTGACATCGATCAAAATCCTGCTGCCCGAGATTATGATCGATTTAGGGGTTGAATTAAACTGGCTGACCTGGGTTGTTAATGCCTATACCCTGCCGGTAGCCGCCTTGATCCCTATAGCGGGCAGGATGGGTGACATCTATGGTCCGCGCCGCTTCTTCCTGGTAGGTGTATTTACCTTGGGCATAGGTTCCCTGGTCTGCGGTATATCTCCCGGGATCGGCCTGCTGATTACCGGGCGGGCTATCCAGGCCCTGGGTGCTGCCCTTTTGGTTCCTAACTCGCTGGCTGTGCTGCTTTCTAAAACTGATGAGAAGAAACGGGGCAGGGTGCTCGGCATCTGGGGCAGCATCGGGGCAACGGGGGCAGTTATTGGGCCTGTTGTCTCAGGAGGCCTGGCCGATATTTTTTCATGGCGGGGCGCTTTCTTAGTTATATCCCTGCTGGCTGTTATTATTACGGCTGCCGCATTGCGCCAGATGCTAATCAATGGTGAGATAGGAACGCTAGCCTCGAAGGGAAAGAGAAACTTTGACGCCCTGGGAGCAGTAGTGCTGATGACCGCTACGGCAAGCCTGCTGCTGGGGATAACCATGCTGCCCGACTGGGGTTGGGAAAACAGTTGGATCAGGGCTAGCACTGTTGCCTTTTTGCTTTTAATTTATGCTTTTTACCGCATCGAAAAAACAGCAAGCGATCCCCTGTTAAGCCCCTTGTTGATGAAAAACCCGTGTTTTAACCTTGGTTTGATGGTAGGTTTCCTGGAACAGTTCGTAATAGCCGGAACCCTTTTTGTGATGCCAATTTTCTTTAACACTGTGCAGGGGCACGGAGCGGCGACCACTGCCCTGCTTCTTACCCCTGCAGCTGTCACTGTAGCCTTTTTCTCGCCCATCGGCGGCAGGTTGTCCGACCGTTTCGGGCCGGGGTTGCCGATTACAGGTGGGATGATGATACGGGCAGTTTCTTTTGTAATGCTTTCGCAAATCACCATTGAAACTGCTTACCCCTTCATTGCAGTAGGACTGGCTTTGAACGGTATGGGGTTCGCCCTAACTTCCACGCCGGCCCTGCATTCAGTGCTATCCACGGTTAGCGCCGGGCAGCACGGAATAACCACGGGAGTGCATAACATGGTGCGCTTCACCGGGGCTGCAGCGGGAACAACAATCGGGGGAATAGTTTTATATGCCCTGATCCCTGCCTCCTTTGAAGGATTGGTTGGCCCAATTCCAGGCTTCCGGGAAGCATACCTGCTGGCGGCAATTGTCTGCCTGCCGGGCATTGGGGCAGGAATTTACCTGGCCAGGCTGAGGCTCAGGAAAAAAGAAGAAGAGTCAAAAAGAGGTAGGAGCTCGGAGCAAGCGTGAACAAAAAAGCTGAACTAACCCTTTCAAAACAGGACATAAAAGTTTTTTGAGATAAGCCGAATTCTTAATTTATTTATTTCACCATAGATTCTTTTAGGTTTTAAGATAGCTCTTCTAAAGCTTCTGCTTATTTTTTTTACTGCCGCTCACCGCCTTGAAGCCCGAGATAATATCCAGCAGTTCTTCAGTAATAGCAGCCTGCCTCTCATGCTGGTAAGAAGTTTTCAGTTCAACCAGGCGTTCATCAATGTTTTTTTCGGCCGCCTGCATGGCTGCTAGGCGGCTGGTATTTTCGGCGGCCAGGGAAAGGGCGCAGGCCCGGTAAAGGGATACAAAAAAATACTGGCGCAGGAGTGAAGATAAAAGCTGTTCCGCAGGCATGGTATAGGTGGGCAGGGAACGGGACGACCATTTTATTCTTTCTTCCTGCAGTTTAGAGAGATCAACAGGGATAATCGTTTCTGCCCGGGGGCTAAAACCGCTGGTATGGGGGCGGTTATAGAAGAGTATAACCTTTTCTACGCCGCTGCTGTTCTGCCAGCGCTCAATTTCCTCCAGCAGCTGCTGGATAAACGGGGTAATGGCGTTAATTGAGCTGGGCATGTTAAAGCTGGCGTCAATTGTAGTGCGGGAAGCGCTGATGCGGGTGATCACCTGCTCGCCGATCGCTATAAGGTGGCTGTTACCCGGCATACTTCCTGTTTCGCTATTATCCTGCCAGTATTCTTCAATGGCGTAAGATACTATCTGCTCGTTAAAGCGTCCGGCCAGGCCGTGATCGGAACCGAAAACCAGGAGCAGTTGTGAGGTAGCTTTTCTTTTCCTGGCGGAAGGCTTTTGTTCCGTTCTCCCTGAAAGGACAACAGAGAGGCCCAGTTCCACGGTGTGGTAATAATCATCAAGCGATTCGGCCGCTTTTTCGTATTGACGGACGCTGGTGGCGGCCAGGGCTTTCATGGTGCGGACAATTGAAGAAAGGTCTTCGCCGCTGTTAATCTGTCGCTGCAGGGATTCAACTTTACTCAAGCCGGGGACTCCTTTCTTTGAGTGGGCACGCCTTTTATATAATAATCGCTAAGCCACGGGGACGGTTCCATCGTCTTCCCTCGGGCTTCGCCCTTTGGACCTTCGCTTTGCTGCGGTGACGCTCGAACCGTCCCCGTGGCTCCGCTTACTTAAAGGTCTGTGCCATTTCTTGACGGGGACATATCGTTTTAGAGGAATGTTCCCGGGTTTATTCTTCTTCTTCCTTTTCTGCTTCTACAGCGCTGCGGGCGGTTTCGATTATTTGCTGCTGGTCTTCTTCGGAGAGGGTTTCACCCTCTTCGATTTTGCAGCAGATTTCGGGCAGCTTACCGCTTACCGCTTTCCTGATTTTTTCTTCCGCTGCAGGTATCTCCTCAACTTCCAGTTCGTCAAAAAGCCCTTCCGTTACTGAAAGCAAAACGGCAATCTGTTCCGGGATAGTTAGCGGCTGCAGCTCGGGCTGGGTTAAGACTTTACGCACCCGGCGCCCGCGCTCTATTGTTTCGCGCGTTTTATCATCCAGGCGGGTACCGAAACGGGCAAACATCTCGAGCTCTTCAAACTGGGCGTAGGAGAGGCGCAGGTCGCCTGTTACCGTCCGATAGGCAGGAAGCTGTGTTTTACCACCCACCCTGGAAACCGATTTGCCCACGTCCACGGCCGGCAGGTGGTTCAGCTGAAATAGATCGGGCGAGAGGTAAATCTGCCCATCGGTGATCGAGATCAGGTTGGTGGGAATATAGGCCGAAATGTTCTGAGCCTGGGTTTCAATGATCGGCAGGGCGGTAAGCGAACCTCCCCCGTATTCTTCGCGCAGGTGGGTTGAACGCTCCAGCAGGCGGGAGTGCAGGTAAAAAATATCACCGGGGTATGCTTCCCGTCCAGGAGGTCTTTCCAGCAGGAGAGATAACTCCCTATAGGCCCGGGCATGAAGGGTTAAATCATCGTAGACAATTAGAACATCCCTGCCCTGCTCCATGAAATACTCGGCTATACTGGTAGCAGCGTAAGGTGCGATAAAGCGCAGGCCCGGGGGGCCGTCACCGGAAGCAACCATCACGATGCTGTATTCCATGGCCCCCAGCTTACGCAGCTGGCCGATAAACTTGGCCACGTCTGCCCCCTGCTGGCCGATGGAACAGTAAACACAGATTACATCTTTATCGGCCTGGTTAATGATAGTATCAAGGGCGATAGCAGTTTTACCGATCTGGCGATCGCCAAGGATCAGCTCTCGCTGGCCCCTGCCGATAGGGATAAGGGCGTCAACCACTTTTAGCCCTGTTTGCAGGGGTTCAGTAACCGGGGCGCGGGCCATGATTGGCGGTGCTTCCCTTTCAACTGACCAGCGTTCCTTGAAGTCAACCGGCCCCCTGTTGTCGAGGGGCTGGGCGGCAGCATCGATAACCCTGCCCAGCAGTCCTTCGCCTACCGGAATATCGACTACCCTTCCGGTGCGCCTTACCCGGTCACCGGAAGAAACAGTTTCCGAGGAGCCGAGCATGATTACCCCGACCGCTTCAGGGTCAAGATTAAAGGCAATGCCTGTTAACCCGCCGGAGAACTGGACCAGTTCATCAGCCCTGACCCCGGCCAGGCCGGAAACAAGGGCAATGCCATTGCCAATCGAGATAACCGTGCCGCTTTCTTCTACTTTTAAGCCGGGCGCTTCTTCATCCAATCTTTTCTGGACAGCCTGGTCGGCAAAATCAATGGCGCCGCGCAGAGAGTCGAGTAGTGAACCGCTGCTGCTTTCCTTATTCGTCACTACCCGGCACCTCCTCACCCGGATCAGCCGGTTTAGCTTGCTCCAGGTCCCTTAACAGTTCGTCTTCCAGGTCTTCCAGGTAGCTGTCTATATTCCAGGCCACCCGGTATCCGCCTGCCTGTAGTTCAATGCCACAGACCAGAGACTGATCTGTTTTTGCCTTGACAGCGGGCTCTTCTTCTAAGCCGGGCAGGGCTTCTGTAAGGCTTTTTTTCAGCTCTTCAATTTGACCGTCCGGTGTTTTAAATGCGCTTACCAGCTCTGCTTTGCCATCTTCAGCCTGCAGCGCTTTTTGCAGCTCTTCAGCTTCACCCGCGGGCAGCTTGGCAAGTTTCTGCAGGAAAAGTTTCCAGATCAGCTCTTCTAAGCGCGCATCTGCCAGGTCTTCAAGACAGCGGCGGGCAATGGAGCAGGCCTGGGCACCGATGCGGCGGCGCAGTTCTGCAACAAATGATTCTTTCTCCCTTTCCAGCGCCTCTACCCAGCGCTTCCTGGTTTCTTCCACTTCGCTGCGGGCCTTGTCAAGCAGCTCTTTCTTTTCCTCTTCCGCTTCCTGCGCTGCTTTATCAAGAATTTCTTCCTGCTGTTCTTCCAGTTCATCACTCTTGCGCCGGTATTCTTCTGCTTCCTGTTCCGCCTTTTCTTTGCTGGAGACAGCAGTTTCTTCGCGCTCTACAATTTTCTGTTCGCGATCGTCCATGGCTTTAATAATTGGTCCATAAAGGAACCTGCGCAGCAGAAATACGATGACAAGGAAGTTGATAATCTGAAATATTATGGTATACCAGTCAATAATCATATCGCTCTCCTATAGAAATGCATTTTCGCAACAGGCCGCTACTGGAGAAAATAGTTCCAGAAGGGGTTGGCAAAAATCAGGATCATGCTAACCACAAAACAGTAAATCGCTGTCGATTCGATCATCGCCAGACCGACAAAAAGGGTCCTTGTTATGGTGTTTGCTTCGTCTGGCTGCTGGGCAATTGAACCTAAAGCCTGGGCCACTGCGCGACCCTGACCCAGGGCGGGGCCGAGCGAGCCGAAGGCAATAGTCAACCCGGCAGTGGCAATTGATATTACTCCGATTAATCCTAAACTTTCCATGCTATCTCTCTCCTTTTTTCGCTATTTCCTGGTGTGCCTGGTTGGCAGATGCAATGTAAACCATGGCCAGGATGGCGAAGATGTAAGCCTGTATTAATCCGGTTAGAAGACCTAAGGCCTGCATGACAACCGGGAAAATAAGCGGGGTGATAGTTAACAGGATAGCCACAATAATGGTGCCGCTCATCATGTTGCCGTAGAGTCGAACGGCCAGGGCCAGGGTGCGGCTGAGTTCACCGATAATGTTAAAAGGCAGCATGAAAAAGGTGGGCTGCAGGTACTGTCGCAGGTAATCTAAAATCCCCTGGTTGGCAATGCCGAAAACCGGGACGGCTATGAAAACACAGATTGCCAGGGCCGCCGTGGTCGACAGTGAACTGGTGGGCGGAATGTAGCCGGGAACGATGGCCAGGATATTGGAAACGGCGATGAAGATAAATAGGGTGCCGACAAAGGGCAGGTACGGGCCTGGGTCCTGCCGGCTTACCTCTCTAATCTGGCCCTTGATGCCGTTGACCAGCACTTCGAGCAGGTTCTGCCAGCGCGACAGGGGGCCTTCGCTGCTAAGCTTCCTGGTCACCAGCCATGACCCGAGGGCAAGGAAAATCATAACAAACCAGGTGAAAAGGATGGTGGCATTTATTTTAAACCAGCCCAGCTGGAATATGATAAGTTCGTCGGGGTTTATGGTCATTTTGTAAAACCTCCTTCGTGAAACCGCAAAATACGCTAATTCACACTTTTATTTAGTTCCAGGTTTCAATTTATAGGTCAGATAAAACCTGGCTAATATAAAACCGGCTAGCGCTGATACCATGTAGCGCCAGTCAAGATTTAGAATCAGGTAAAAGGCGCCCATCACCACTGCCATACGTAAAACAAAACTGGCCATGGTTAAGAGATAGGGGTTCTTTGCATCGGCCATCTTCTGCACCGTCCACCACAACCCACCGAAGAAGAAAGCCCCCAGCAGGCAGCCGGCAATAAAGGTTAAGACCAGGTAGATCCAGAACAGGATAGCTCCCTCCCCTTATTCATCTTGATCACTTTCATCATAATCATCATCGAGCTTGCCTTCCCTGTTCACCCAATACCAGGCGTTCATACAGCCCACAATCAGCCCGATAAAGAGCATGGTCAGGGTCCATGAATAGGAAGATGGCCAGGTGCGGTCCATCCAAACCCCCAGGGCTACCCCGATCAGGGTAGTGATCGCTACTGTCCAGCCAACCATGCCGAACAGGCCGATACCGAACCAGACACTGCGGTCGCGGGTGCGGCGCGCTTTTATCCGGCGGTAGGCTTTCTTTCCCACCTCGGAAGGCAGCTTCGCATCCTTCTTTTTCTGATCATCATTTGTCATTAACGGTCTCCTCCCAGGCGGCTAAAGCGCCTGAGTGTGTCTACTTCAAGGCGGGACATTACAGCCCGCGATTTTTTCTCAGTTTCGCTTAAAACTTTAAGTTCTTTTTCAACAGTTTCCTGCAGATATCCCAGGTCATCACCGGGTACGGCTGTCGCTGCTGAAACATAAACCCGGTCGCCCTGCTTTACCAGCACCCCGTTATCAAGGGCTAAAAAGTGTTCGGTGCCGGCTTTGTCCTGGTAAGAGAAAATGCTTGGCACCAGGGAAGCGACAAAGTCGACATGGCGGGGCAAAATGGTAAAGAAGCCGTTCTCTGCCTCGGCCGTAACTTTTTCTACTTCTTCTTCCAGTAAAACTTCAGATGGAAGCAGGACCTTTAAATTCAAACCGGCTCACTCCGCAAATTAAGATTCTGTGGGCACGACACACCGTTCCCTACATTAAATATAAACCTATTTTACTTGAATAGGTCTAATCAAATTAGCTGTCAATCTACTCTTCTTTCTTTTCTTTCAAATCTTCCGGCTGTTCTTCGTCGCTTTCTGCATCCGGCTTTTCTTCGTCAGCTTCTATCTCCTCTTTGTCTTTCTTTGCCTTGATCTCCCCGATTTTACCCAGCATGTAGAGGTCGCCCTCGGAGCGGTCCTTGAATTCATCGTTTAGAATTCTTTCGCAGCCGTCAATGGCATCTTCAAGCCCGACCACCTTACCGGTCATACCGGTAAACTGTTCAGTTGTAACAAAGGGCTGGGTTAAGAAACGCTCCA
>SLQM01000231.1 GCA_007131435.1 Syntrophomonadaceae bacterium | reverse complement strand
TTGATTTTTACCGGAGGTTTACATATATGGGCCTTTCGAAGATGGCTGTTAAAAGGCCTGTCGCTACCGGCACCTTGTTAATTCTGGTCCTGCTAATCGGGATGGTTAGTCTTTACCAGAGCCCGCTTGACCTGCTTCCTGACATACAGGCTCCGATTTTGGCAATTATCACCCCATTTCCAGGCAGTTCCCCCCAGGAAACTTTAGAGTTGGTAAGCAAGCCGATTGAAGATGGAGTTTCAGCAGTTAGCGGGCTTACAGGGTTGAATTCCATATCCCAGGAAAGCCTTTCCCTGGTCATCCTGGTTTTTGACTGGGGTGCGGATGTAAAACGCCTCAGGGAAGATATTAATGTACGCATGGATTTGATCTCCTTTCCCGATGAAGTGCAAAGGCCGATAATCCTGGAATTCGATCCAACCCTGATGCCTATTATGCAGCTTTCAGCCAGTGGATCAGATGATCCTGTGCAGCTTACAGAATGGCTGGAAGAAACAGCATCCCCCCGCCTGGAGTCTATTCGCGGAGTAGCAAGCGTGCAGGTCCAGGGCGGTGCCAAGCAGGATGTGTTTGTACGCACCTCTCCTGATTTCATGACAGAATATGAAGTATCCTTCGAACAGATTGCCAATGTGCTGCGGGCCAGCTTAACCGATCTTCCCGCCGGGATTATTGATCTTGATGACCGCCAGGTGAGAATCAGGTTCCTGGGCCGCTATGCCCAGAGCGAAATGTTGTCCGACCTTGTTGTCGGATTTCAGGTTGACCAGGAAGCCTTAGAAGAACTGGTTGGCCAATCGGTAGATATAAATTTGAACCAGGTTCTCTCAGGCCAGGTTAATCTTCTTTCCAGTGGGGCATCTCCTGTCCCTGTCCGTGAAATATACTGGGATGATTTTTTTGTTCTGGACAATATTTTTATTGCCGGCAGAAATATATTCCTGCCCATAAATCTTGAATGGCTTGACCAGAACGGGGGCAGCGTTGAAAACAAACTGGTCATTTTTACTGCAAGCCCCGATGTCAGCTATGACCCGGTATCACATCATCTCGTTTTGGATCTTCATGCAATTGGACGCCTGCCTTTACCTGTTGATGGCAATCTCCAGCGTGAAGAACCTGTAAGGCTCGAAGATATCTGGAGCCTGGGCCAGGCTGTATGGTTAGGAGATTTTGCCCGCATTCCCCTGGACAGGCGCCTGATGGATATCTATAATGTGACCCAGGCTGAACTTGTCTTGATGGCTTATCTTCACCCATTGATTACCAGGGTTGAGCAGGACAGCATTATCGTATCCTTCCATGAAGACTGGGCTTCCGTGAGAAATGAGCCGATAGCATCCCTGCCAGATTACAGCGCCTGGCTGTCCAACGTGCAGCGAGAGGTAGACAGGGGGCTTGCGTCGGCTTCGCGGGAACTGGAAGACGGTCTTACTGAGCTGGCTACTGCAATGATTTTGGGTTCTATGTCCCCGGGCGGGGGGTCATTTGCCGGGTTAGAACTTGAAGATGATTTTCCGATCAACCCCATATCGCTCGGTATGATAGCCGAAATTGAGCAGGACACTTATAACCCCTCAACCATTACCCGTTATAACCAGCAACCCAGCATTAACCTGGTTATTCAGAAAGAGGGCGATGCCAACACGGTTCTGGTTGCCAGGGAAGTGCGCCAGGTCCTTGATGAGCTTTCGGCCGGCAGCGTGAATAACTTCTCCCAGGTTACTTTTAACACTATTTTAGACCAGGCTGAAGAGATTGAGCGCGCCCTGGCCGATCTTGCCGAGGCGCTGCTCGGTGGAGCTGCACTGGCAATCCTGGTTTTGCTTGTTTTCCTGCGTAACTGGAGGACAACAATGTTTATCGGCCTTTCCATACCAGCTGCCATCATAGTTACTTTTACGTTATTATATTTTGCCAATATCACGATCAATTTGATGACCCTTGGCGGCCTGGCCCTGGCGGCAGGAATGCTTGTTGATAATGCAATTGTGGTCAGTGAAAATATATTCAGGCGTTACCAGATGGGTGAAAACCCCGAAGAAGCAGCTGTTAACGGAGCCCAGGAAGTTGCCGGGGCTATCACGGCATCTACGCTTACCACGATCAGCGTTTTCTTCCCGGTAGTTTTCTTAAGCGGCCTTGCCGGACAGCTCTTCTGGGAATTTGCCTTAACTGTTTCCTGTGCAATCCTTGCTTCACTAGTTGTAGCTTTAACCGTTATCCCTCTGCTTGCTTCCAGGTCACTGGATCGTAAGAATGAGAGAAGCAAAAAAAAGGTTAAACCGCATCGGTTGCCCGGTTACCGGAAAATGCTCCATACCGCAGTAAGTAATCCCTGGTGGGTTATAATCTTTGCCGCTATTTTTATCGGGCTTGGCGCTTTGAGTTTATCTACTCTCGGAACTGAACTGTTCCCAAACCCGGATGAATCGGCATTTTCAATTGAAGCGACCCTTACCCCCGGCACTACACTTTCCAACAGTGACAACTATGCCCGGGCCATTGAAAATATAGTCTCGGGTAAAGAAGGAATTATTTCATATTCCACCCGGGTAGGCGGCGGCGGTTTTATGGGGGTCCCTTCGGGGACGGGATCTTCAAACCAGGTCAGGGTCAGGGCTGAAGTTGATCCGCAAAGAGTCAGAGAAATAGACCAGATTATAGAAGATGTAAGGGGTGAAATAAGTAAACTGCCTTTTGAAGCTGAGGTTACCATCAACCGTGAATCGCTGCTAGATGCTGCCGGCCTGGAAACCAGCCTTGACCTGGTTATCAGCGGCGATGATTTGGAGCAAATTATCAGGATAACAGAAGAAGCAGTCATCGTTTTACAGGATTATCCCGGGTTTACAGATGTCCAATCATCACTGGAGGAAAACAGGCCGGAGGTTCATGTCCGCCTTGACCAGGGTGAAGCCCTGCAAAAAGGGGTAACCTTAATCCAGGTCGCCACGGCAGTGCGCCAGGCGCTGGAAGGGATACCTGTAAGTCGTATCGAAACTGATGCCGGTGTGCTTAGCGTTGTTTTAGGTTACCAGAAAACTGATATCCGGACTATGGATGACCTGGGCAAGATCGGTTTTTACACCCCCTCCGGAGAATACCTGCAGCTGGACCAGGTAGCCGAGCTTTCCGAGGCCTTTGGCCCACAATCTATTCCGCGGGAAAATCAGAGGATAGTTGGCCAAATTCAGCTGCAGTACGGCGATATGGATCTTGGAACCGCCACGGACGAGGCCCTGGCAGTGCTGGAAGAGCGAATTTCACTGCCGCCGGGGTATGAAATAAAAACTGCCGGTAGTTCAAACCTGATGGGCGATGTGATGTCAGAACTTCAGCTGGTAGTCCTGATGGCTGCCCTGCTGGTCTACCTGGTTATGGCAGCCCAGTTTGAATCCCTGCTTCACCCCTTTATCATAGTTCTGTCACTACCGCTGGCTTATGCCGGCTCAGTCATGGCCCTGGCGCTTACCGGAAACAGCATCAGTATTCCGGCCATGATCGGCATTGTTGTTCTTTCAGGTATACTGGTTAATGATGGGATTATTATGGTTGATTTCATCAACCAGCAGCGCAGGTTACACGGTTTGCCCCTGAAAGAGGCGATCATTGAGGGTGCGGCAGCCCGTCTGCGTCCCATTATGATGACAACTGCAACCACAGTATTGGGCCTGCTGCCCCTGGCCCTTGGCTTCGGTGAAGGAGCACAAATCCAGGCGCCTATGGCCATAACAATTATCGGGGGCCAAATTACAGGTACGCTCTTACTGCTGCTTGCAATCCCATCTGTCTATGTGGTTTTAACCCGTGAAAAAGAAGGCGTGGAGGATACTTCCCTGTTGTTTGAAAATGGTCATCAGGCTGCGGTTGCTGTTGGCAGGGATAGTATCCCGGTAAAGGGTCAAAGAGCCGGCAGGGTTAAAAAAGCGACTGCACCTACAAGCAGGAACTTAATCATTGCTGTATTGCGCATGGTAGTTGTCCTGATCCTGGCGGGGATCATTCTTTACCTGCTCGGCTATTCCGGCGCAGGCCAGGATTTGCTGACTGTTATCAGGTGATAAAAGGGATAGTTTATACCAGGATGAAAGGATTTTTAAGAAATGGTTGATCATTATAGTCCAGTTAAAGAAATTGGGGGCAAGAAAGAAAAAATTCTGCTTGCCGCGTTGGAAATGTTTCTCGAAAAAGACTATTACCAGGCCACAATCATAGAAATAGCTGAAAAAGCGGGAGTTGGAAAGGGTACGGTCTATGAGTATTACCCGAGCAAGGAAGATCTTTTTAAAGACTGCCTCTCATATTGCGCCCAAACCTATCTTAAGACCTTCCAGGATCATATGAAAAAGGATGCTACGGTAAAAAAAACAATGCACGATATTGTTTTAACCCACCTGGAGCTTTTAAGAGATAACCGTAAAAAAATGCACCTTCTCTTTAATGAACGGCCGCTTAGTTTTCAGCAGCTTCAGGCCTGGGTTCTCGAACAGCGCCAGGAACTATTGTCAGGAACGATGACTTTGATTCAAGACGGTATCAGGCTTGGCGAAATTCGTGGAGATCTTGATGTTGAAATGACAGGCAGGCTTTTCCTGGCCCTTAATAACGTGGTTATGGGCGGGATGGTAATCCTTGATAATATCGAAGTAAAAGAAGAAGATGCCGCTAAACTGCTTGACATCTTCTGGAATGGTATTAAAAACTGAATATGCTTATTTTAATGCACTGCCTATTTCCTTGCCGAATTGATGGCAGGCTGCCACTGCTTCATCATCAGGGTTCCAGAGCATCTTTAAACCGTCCTTGTTGATTAATTCAAAACCTGCATCTTCCAGCAGTTCATTGATCATGCCAACCGATTCTCCGCTCCACCCGTAGCAGCCGAATGCCGCTCCTTTTTTCCCCTGGAATTTCAGTCCCCTGGCCATTTCCATCAGCGATGCGATGGAATGTAAGATGCCTTTATTGATCGTAGGTGAACCGACAACTATCGCTTTTGATTTAAATATCTCGGTGACTATATCGTTAGTATCAGAGCGGGCGGCGTTATACAGTTTAATGTTAATATTGTTGTTTGCTTCCTTGATACCCCCGGCAATTGCTTCTGCAGCTTTCCTGGTGCCATCCCACATTGTATCGTAGATCAGAGTTACCTGATTTTCACTGTAGTTGTCAGCCCATTCTGCATACTTATTAACTATCTGCAGGGGATCATGGCGCCAGATAATTCCGTGGCTGGGGCAAATCATCTCTACCGGCAGGTTCAGTCCAACCACTTCCTTAATTTTTGCTGCCACAAGCTTGCTGAAGGGGGTCAGTATATTTGCATAATACTTGATAGCCTCTTCAAAAAGTTCGCACTGGTCTACTAGGTCGTTGTACATTAGCTCGCTTGCGTAATGCTGTCCGAATGCATCGTTAGGAAAAAGAATATTGTCCCCGGTCAGGTAACAGAACATTGAATCGGGCCAGTGCAGCATTTTTGCCTCGATAAATATTAGCTCCTTGTCGCCAAGGCCAAGCTTATCTCCCGTTTTGACAACCTGGAAATTCCAGTCCTGGTGGTATTGTCCGCGCAGCGACTTTTCTCCTGCCTTGCTGCAGTAAACAGGGGTTCCGGGAATTTCTCTCAGCAGTTCAGTTAAAGAACCGCTATGATCTACCTCCCCGTGATTGGCAATAATATAATCAATTTCTTTCAAGTCAATTTCTTTTTTCAGGTTGTTTACAAACTCGCCGGCGAAAGGCTTCCAAACAGTATCAATCAGTGCTGTTTTTTCACTTCCCCTGACGAGATATGAATTGTAGCTGCTTCCCCTGTGGGCGCTTAGCTCCTCGCCATGGAATTTGCGCAGCTCCCAGTCAATTTTGCCAACCCAGGTTACAGAATCGTTAATCTTATAAGCCATTAATCAGGCCCTCCTTGAGGTAATTAGGTAATTATTTGCGGATCATTACCAGCATCATTTTAAATTTTTCATTTGCCTTCAGGGCATGCGGTTCGTTCGCCGGCATAATAATCATTTCGCCTTCCTTAACCTCGTAACTGGTGCCGGAGATAACTACTTCAGCTTTCCCATCCAGAATGCAGACCATAGCATCGAAAGGTGCAGTATGCTCGCTTAAGCCCTGTCCCCTGTCAAAAGCAAAAACGGTAACAGTCCCGGTTTCTTTTTTCAGAATTTCCCTGCTTACCACTGCTCCATCCTGGTATTCGGCCATTTCTTTCATTTCCAGGGTTTTTGCCAGCAGCTCTTTATTATCCATTATATCTCCTCCATTTTTAAAATGCAATTTATAACCATATTGGTTATGTATATATATTTTAGCACAAGTAATACTGTTTTACAATACAATATTAGAATAAAGTCATAGAAGGAAATATTCTACTCAATGTCAAAAGTATCAGTTAAGCATGTATTAATACTGCGGGAGTGGTAAAAATGAATAAAAAAAGAATAATAATTATCGCCCTGGTGGCTTTAGCCGTTCTTACCGTTGCAGCGCTGCCCTTTATCAGCAGCGCACCGGATAGGGCAGCAATGCGCTCAGGTGAGCAGAGGATTGCCGTAATTTATCTTAACGGGTCTATCCAGGAAGGGGCAGGCGGTTTCTTTGGAGCCGGTATAACACCGCGCTATGTTCGCAGTCAGCTTGAGAGGGTGGCTTCTGACATTACCATTAAGGGCGTTGTAATAAGGATTGACAGCCCGGGAGGTTCGATAGCTGCTTCCCAGGAAATAGCTGCCATGGTCAGGGATTTTGAAAAGCCCATAGTAGCTTCCATGGCCGATATGGCCGCTTCCGGCGGATATTATATTTCTGCACCTTGCCAGGGTATAGTGGCCCAGCCGGGTACAATGACCGGCTCGATCGGGGTGATCAGTACCCTGATTACAACTGATGGACTTTATGAGATGCTTGGTATTGAAGTCGAAACTTTTAAGTCCGGGGAGCACAAAGATATGTTCAGCCGCAAACTGACAGAAGAAGAGCAACAGATCATGCAAGAAATTTCTGACGAAGCGTACAGGCAGTTTATAAATGATGTCGCAGAAGGCAGGGGAATGAGCGTCAGGGCAGTTGAAAGGTTGGCAACCGGCCAGATTTATCTTGGCAGCCAGGCTATGGAACTGGGGTTAGTTGATCGCCTGGGCGGCCTGGAAGATGCTATAAATTACCTGGCAGAGTTAAATGAATTTGACAAGCCAGTACGCTATGAATTTCCGCCGCCATCACTTTTCAGCCAGTTTATGGATTACGGGTATAGTATATTGGTTAACCTGGAAAAGGCGCTGATCGGCCCGGAATTGATCATGTTTGAAATGTTACGGGAAGGCATCCCGCCGGAAATTCGTTACCAGGTTTATTAACAGGGGGGTAAAAAATGAGCGAAAGATTAATAGACTGGCTCTTTGGTGTGATCGCCAGGCCGGGAGAAACGCTAAATGAAATTGCTGCAGAGAAGCCTGTGGGCCTGGCATTCCTGGTTTACCTTATTGTTGCAGCCCTGAATGCAATAACCAACACTTATAGTAACCAGTCCATGGATGCAATAGATGAATTAATGTTTGAAGTTGGCTTCTACCTGGCTCCTTACTGGTTTGTTATAGGCGCTGTTTTTTTTAGTATTATCTCTATTTTTATCTCCACCCTTTTAATCCACCTGTTTGCCCGCCTTTTCGGTGGCCGGGGCGGTTACTGGAGTCTATTTTCTGCTTATGCTTTTGCAGTTTTTCCACTAATTATCGGAGTGCCGACCACTGTTTTCCTTGGGCTTACAGGCGTTTTTGGCTCTGTAATCAGCGGCCTGATCACTTTTGGGCTTGCGATCTGGGTACTAATACTGGAGGTAATAGCGATAAGGGAAGCGCATGGAATAACTACGGGAATGAGCATCCTGGCTTATTTCATTCACTTAATAATCCTGATAGTAATTCCAGTTGCCATTGCTGTTTTCGTGGTGCTTGCTGTGCTGGCCTTTTAGCAGTTTGTATCGTCATCACCATCGGGCAGCAATAGTTCATCAAGCGGTTTCAGGGCTTCTACAACCCAGTTAAAGCTGCCTTCCTTACTGGCCTCATAAGCAGCGGGAGCTGCTTCCCTGATGACCTGCCTTACAATCTGGTTAACTTTTTCTTCGTCTCCCTGATGGCGGGCGTTGCGCGCTTCAACCAGCGCCCGGTGAATCTTCTTTTTCAGCACCTGCCGGTCTGAAGAACGATATGGTTTCTTGTCTTTATCTTTATCCATTACTGTTCCGCCTTTGATTAAGCTTGATTTTATTATATAAAATGATAGCATTTAAAACAATTAATGGATTTGTCGGATAAAAAAATGCTGGTTAATTGGTGAGGAGTGGATAGAGTTTAAGGAACATGAAGAAAAAGATCTTGATCGGAAAATAAAAGAAGAGATAAACCGAAAATATGAAAGTCGTGAAGACAACGGTTTTGATGCTGAGCTTGCCAGGAGGCATAAATACCGCAGGACTGTTCTCGGATTTGTTGCCCTGCTGGTGGCTTTTGCCTTTTTATTCGCTGTAACAGGAAGGCAGCTCTACCTTTTCTTTGGCCCTTCCATGCAATTCCTGCAGGAGTCATGGGCCTTAGCTGATGATCCACTGGTTGTAGAGCTCAGAGATTCAGTGGTCCAGGTATATATTGAACCTGCCGCTGGAGCACCGAGACAGCAGCTGCGCGGCAGCGGCTTTAACCTGGCAGCGGAAGGTTTGATTGCCACAAACCGTCACCTGGTGGAAGGAGCCCTTTCTGTGCGGGTTTCTTTTCCGGGACGGGGTACTTTTCGTGCAGAAAACTGGGTAGTTTCCCCCTACACTGACCTGGCCCTGGTTAAGCTAGATGCGGAAGGGCTGCCTTATGTTAATATTTCGCTGCAGCCTGTGCTGCCTGGTGAAGAAGTGCTGATCATTGGAAACCCCCTGCAGTTTGCCAGGGTCGCCAACAGGGGTGAAGTTTTAGGCTACAGGGAGGCAAGGGGGCGTGATATTCCTGTCCTGGTCATAGAAGCCTTAATTTACCCCGGCAGCAGCGGCAGCCCTGTATTTAATGAACAGGGCGAAGTAGTAGGGATAATTTATGCTACATTAAGAGGCAGTGGCCCGGATGAAATAAGGGGACTAGCTGTCAGCGCAGCAGAGTTAGAGCTATTCATTGACGAGTTTCAATAGATTTAGCCAGGATTTAGCTCACCTTATTAAGCAGGCAGTCGTTAAAAGATTTTTTTAGATATTAAACTTAAGTCAGCTACTCTTATATACCAAAGGCTGCTATCTGCTCAGGCATCCTTTGGCTTTGGTTTGGTCCTGGTATAACGGTTTATTATTGGCACTAAAATGTTCATGCCTATAATAGCGAAAGTAGTTCCTTCAGGTAACCACCCCCATAACCTCATGGCCATGATAATTACACCAACACCGAAACCGAAGATGTACCTCCCCGCCTGGGTCTTTGGTGAGCTTACCGGGTCGGTAGCCATGAAGAAAGCGCCAAGCAGCAGGCTTCCGGAAAAGAGGTGAAAAAGTACGTTTTCACCGGTGACAAGGGCAATAATAATTACCGCTGCCAGCACGGAAACAGGGATGCGCCAGTTGGCATATTTATTCCAGATCAGGTAGCCTCCGCCGAGTAACAGCAGCAGGGCAGAAGATTCTCCAAGGCTGCCGGGAATAATACCGAAAAATAGGTCGGCAATGGGGGTAATTGTCCCCTCTGAACGGATAATCATCAGCGGCGTAGCTGTGCTTACCCCATCAATTGGAGTTAACCACGGTGACATGGTCCCGGGGAAAGCGTAGATAATAAATAGCCTGCCAAACAGGGCGGGGTTAAATATATTTTTGCCATAGCCGCCAAAAGCCTGTTTGCCGATCACAATACCCACTATAGACCCTACTGCGACCACGTAGAGGGGCAGGGACGGTGAAACTGTAAGGGCTAAAAGCAGGCCTGTTACCACGGCGCTTAAATCCTTAATCTTTAAAGGTTTCTTGGTAATATACTGGAACAGCGCTTCCGACCCGACCGCTGCCGCCACGCTGACAATGATCAGCAGCACCGCATCCAGGCGGTAAAGGTAAATCGAAAAGGCTGCCACCGGGGCCAGGGCTATCAGCATTCCCTTCATCATTTTCATTTAGATCAAACCTCCATAAATAGCGATTATTTATCTTGCAAAATAAAAATATGGTGGTACATACTTTTTAGCTAACCTATTAACAGGCCGTTACAGGTAAAGGCATCAGTTCAGCTTCAGAGCTTCACTTAGGTTGTTTTCGAGATTTATCATCACTAGCTAAATTCTCGGCGGCACGAGAACCTACAGGCCGCCCAGCTCAAGCTTTCACTTCTTACTATTATAATATAGTTTTTTTTCTTATTACAAATTATTTGCAGGATAAGGTATTGTCCTGTCGAAGCCTCTAAAAAATGATAGTGAGGATGATGACAATCAGCGATAAAGAAAAACTGGAAAAACTATTTGTGCTCTTTAAATTTAATGATTTCCGCTGGATAAAAGCTGACCAGGTTACAGTTGCCAACT
>SLQM01000067.1 GCA_007131435.1 Syntrophomonadaceae bacterium | reverse complement strand
GTAATCTGCTTTAATTAAATCGGCCCTCTCAGCGGTCAGGTAACCTGCGCCAAGCCGGCCCCCCGCTTCCTCATCGGCGGTGACGGCAATGATCAGCTCACCATTTAGCGAAGCCTTTTCACCAACCAGCTGCAGGGCAGCAGAAACCTGGGCGGCCATTAAATCTTTGCAGTCGAGCGCTCCCCTGCCGTGCACCTTGTGATCCTTGATCAGACCTGAGAAAGGCTCAAAATCCCAGCCGTCCCCCACGGGCACCACGTCGGCATGCGAGATGTAGAGCAGTTTTTTCGGGCCCGAGCCGATCCGGGCAATAAAGCTGCCCCGCCCTTCCTCAGGCTCAATTATTTCGCCCTCTACACCGGCTTCCTTGAAAAGCTTATGCAGGTACTGGGCAACAGCAGTTTCGCCCCCTGGAGGGTTTGAGCTGTCGATCTGGATCAGATCACTTAGCAGTTTTTCCGGGGAAATGGTCAAGGTAAAAACCTCCTCTAGACTACTTCTTTTACCAGGTGGCAGGAAGTATAATGATCGGGGCCCACCTTCTTCAGCAGGGGCACCTCGTGCGAGCAGATATCTATCGCTTTCGGGCAGCGGGTGTGGAAAGTGCAGCCATCGGGCGGGTTTGAAGGCGAAGGAACATCGCCCTTTAAAATAACCCGCTCTTTTTTAACTCCCGGCAGCATGGACGGCACAGCGGACAGCAGGGCCTGTGAGTAGGGGTGCAGAGGCGATGCGTAAAACTCTTTTTTTGGTGCATCCTCCACGATCCTGCCCAGGTACATTACGCCAACCCGGTCAGCCATGTGTTTTACCACGCTTAAGTCGTGGGAGATAAATAAAAAGGTAAGGCCGTATTTTTCCTGCAGGTTCTCCAGCAGGTTAACAATCTGCGACTGGATGGAAACATCGAGGGCCGAGATCGGTTCATCGGCAACCACGAAAGTAGGCTCTAAAGCCAGGGCCCGGGCAATGCCGACCCGCTGGCGCTGGCCGCCGGAAAATTCATGCGGGTAGCGGCGGTAATGGTAGGTGTCAAGGCCGCAGTCTTTCAGGATTGACTCAACTTTTTCGCGGCGCTCCTTGCCCCGGGCTATGCCGTGCACCTCCAGGGCTTCACCGATCGCTTCTCCCACGGTCATTCTCGGGTTCAGCGAGCTGTAGGGATCCTGGAAAATAATCTGCATCTCTTTACGTAGGTTGCGCAGCTCATTTTTGCCCATGGCCATCACGTCGCGGCCCTTGTAGGCTATTTTGCCACCGCTGGGGTTCAGCATTCTCAGGATGCTCATGCCGGCAGTCGATTTTCCGCAGCCTGATTCACCAACCAGGCCGTACGTTTCACCTGAATAGATACTCAAATCAATCCCGTCCACCGCTTTCACATGCCCGGTAATCCTGGAAAAAACTCCGCTCTTAATGGCAAAATATTTTTTTAACCCTTCAACTTCAATAATCTTCTCGGGGACTGCCATTTATTTCACCCCCCCGGCTTTCTCGTCCTGGTAGAGCCAGCAGCGAACGGTGTGCTGCGGTTTTGGTTCAAGCAGGTCGGGCATCTGTTCCAGGCAGATATCCATAACCTCGGAACAGCGGGGGTGAAAAGCGCAGCCCCGGGGCATCTCCGACGGGTTGGGGACAGATCCCGGTATATACTCTAAAATTTCCTTTTCTTCTTCCAGTTTCGGCTTTGACTTGATCAGGCCTGCCGTATAGGGATGCAGCGGCTCGTTGAACAGGCGGTGAACATCTGTATTCTCAACTATTTTCCCGGCATACATCACAACAACATAATCTGCCATCTCGGCGATAACCCCTAAATCATGGGTAATAAAAATGATAGCTGTGTTGATTCTTTTCTTGATATCTTTCATCAGCTCTAAAATCTGGGCCTGGATGGTCACATCTAAGGCCGTGGTCGGTTCATCGGCAATTAGAAGCTTGGGGTTACAGGAAAGCGCCATGGCAATCATCGCCCGCTGGCGCATGCCCCCGCTCAACTGGTGCGGGTAATCGTTGATCACTTCACCGGGTCTCGGAATACCCACCATCTCCAGCATCCTGGCTGCTTCCTTCCAGGCTTCGTCCTTTTCCAGCCCCTGGTGGAGGCGAATAGCCTCGCTGACCTGGTCACCAATCTTGTAGACGGGGTTAAAGGAAGTCATCGGTTCCTGGAAGATCATGGCAATTTCATTGCCCCTGATCTTGCGCATCTGCTTATCGTCAAGCTTAAGCAGGTCCCGGTTATTGAATAAGATTTTACCCCCTTCAATCTTTCCGGGAGGGTATAAAATCAGGCGCATAATACTTAATGAAACAACGCTTTTACCGCAGCCCGACTCGCCAACCAGGCCGACAACTTCTCCGGATTTTACATTAAAAGATACTCCGTCCACGGCACGAATAACTGCATCATCAGTATAAAAGGTTGTTTTTAAATCTTCTACTTGTAAAAGGTAATCCATCTGCAGCCTTCCTTTACAGCTATTAAATCCTGCTATCTATACTATATTGCCTATACTATATCTACTAAAGCTTTAAGCCTTTTTTTACCTGTGCTTCCTTGAACGCTGGTCCAGGTCATCGCGCATACCGTCACCGATCAGGTTAAATCCCAAGACCATCAGTAAAATTGCCAGGCCGGGATAAGTTGTCAGGTAATGGGC
>SLQM01000055.1 GCA_007131435.1 Syntrophomonadaceae bacterium | reverse complement strand
TTTACCGGGGCTTTGCCGACTGCTTCCCGAGCATTCCGCCCAAAAGTCTATAGCCGCGGCATCACTTTCTGTTGGCTTAGCCAGCTTGATTCTCTTAGGCACAATGCCAGTTTTTTTGTTTTTGATGTTGAAAACTCCCAACCCTGTGTATTAAGTTGTTTAATATAAAAAGTGAAACCTGAGTCGGTTTGATCAAGGTTTCACTTTCTGAAACATAATATTGATATATAAAGCTACCTGACGATGAGAACGTTGGTGCATCCTATATGTGCAACCTTGTTGCTGACGCTTCCAAGAAAAAGCTCTTTTGCTCCCCGAAGCCCCCTGCTGCCAATTGCAATCAGGTTATAATTTCCCCTGGAAGCAAAATCGCAGATTACATCTGCCGGTGATCTATCTTCATCAACGACCTCTGTCTTAACTGTTAGCCCTCTATCCCTAAAAGGTGTGGCTGCCTCATCGACAATCCTGTTGGATTCATCTAACAGTTGTTCGTCAATTGCATTTTTTATTTCAACAGTATAAGGGGTTCTTGCAGTGTAGCTAAAGTCTTTTCGCTCGATTACATGTAAAATTGTTACTTCTGCCTTGATTGCGTCGGCAATCGTTAAAACTTCCTCAACAAGTTTTTTCATAATCTCGGAACCATCGGTTGCCAGTAAAATGCGATACATATTCTCAAGCCCTTCCTGTTAGTATTTATAGTTGATAGAATTCATTCAACAAAATTTTATTAATTCCTGCAGCATAATTGAAGCCGAAGGGATATGATTTGTTTTGTGTTGAGTAAAGATTACCGTAATCATCGGATGTTTGAGGCTGATGAAGATAGCTATTATTTCCTTGAAAATCTTAGGACCTACCAAAGATGTCAGCGTTATTAGATATATGTCTCCTTCCTGATGAGTGGTTGTGTCTATTTATTTATAAGAGAAGGGAAATTCTAATATTTGCAGAAGCATTTCATAAGTCTATGCTAATTTATTTGAAGGAATTTGAAATACCGATTGAGATAAGAGACTATAGCAATATGAAGTAAATCTATTTTTATAGAGGGAGGTATTTTTGTATGTCTGCGGTAATCAGTGAAAAGGAAGGTTTGTACCAACTGGTCAAGCTTAAACTATTCAGAAAGACCCCCGGGGTAGTATTTGATCTTTACCCCCTGGAAACAATTCCCCATATCGACGCAATAGACAGGGTTCTGCATGAGAAGAGTGCAGTCTCGCCAGGTCCGATTGGTGAAGTTGAGCGTCCCTGGTATATGCACACTCACCAGGCTGACAACCTGATTGTTCTTTATGGTCAGCGAACCGTTGAACTTTTTAATAAAAGCCATGGAAAGATTGAAACTTTCGTAGTAACTCCGAACAAGATTTACCATAATGATAAACTTTTATTTGATGGCGGAGCGGTGCTTGGTTGGCCTCCTTTGGTGTTTCACCGCATTGTCAGCGGGGAGCAGGGTTCAGCTTCAATAAACCTGGCTGTTCATTCCGAGGGGTTCGATATTCGCAATAATTTCAATATCTATGATTTAGATATTGCTACCGGTGATTACAAGGTTATACGGAAAGGATTCGAAGATCAGTTTTAAACGAAGCTAAAAATCTCAATTAATAAAGACGCAGAGGAAAAAACACAGAGGGACGGTTCTTTATCGGCAGGTTTTAAAGATGCCGCGACAAAGTTCAAGTGGGAAAAGAAAAAATAATGCAGAAAGGTTAAAGTATTGCACCAGCAAAACCAAAACATATATCTGCATTACCCGCAATGGAATAGATAAACAGGCAGGAGGTGAATTGGGCGTGAAATCCTTCAGGAAAGAACTGTGGTTTCAGACCAGTGAAAGAAGAGAATTTATCAATATCACTCCCCAGGTTCAGCAGGCCCTTCAAGAGAGCGGTATACAGGAAGGGTTGCTGTTGTGCAACGCCATGCACATTACCGCCAGTGTCTTCATCAATGATGATGAAGCGGGTTTGCATCATGATTTGGAAGTTTGGCTGGAGAAACTGGCGCCGGAGAAGCCCCATTCGCAGTATCGGCACAACGGGTATGAGGATAATGCCGATGCACATCTTAAGCGGTCGGTTATGGGCAGGGAAGTGGTAGTGGCTGTGACCGGAGGCAGGTTGGATTTTGGCCGCTGGGAGCAGATATTCTATGGTGAGTTCGACGGCAAGCGAGAAAAGAGGGTGTTGGTTAAAATTATTGGAGATTAGGTTTGTCAGGATCTTCTACATCAATACCCACCATTTTCATTAAGGCGATAGCGTTGGTGCTGGTGGATACCCCGGTTTTTAACTTATAGTCAAAGCTTATCTTGTCGTTTTCGATCTGATCATCAAAGTGATAGTTTTTGATAAGCCGGGGGTTCTCATCCGCGAGGGCTGCCAATTCAAGGTCGTGGGTAGTTAACATCCCCAGGGTTGGCAGGCCGGATAGCATGCGGATGATGGCTTTAGTGCCCAGGATCCTGTCTTTGGAGTTGGTTCCCTTGAATATTTCGTCCAACAGGTAGATTATTGATTTACCCGACCTTGCCGCGTCAATCACCATTTTAATCCTGGTCAGTTCCGCGTAATATGTGGATACTCCCTGGGCCAGATCATCTGTGATTTGCATTTTTGAGTAGATCGGCAGGTATGAGGTTTTCATGGTCGCAGCGCAGACAGGGGCGCC
>SLQM01000110.1 GCA_007131435.1 Syntrophomonadaceae bacterium | reverse complement strand
GGCACGGTCTGAGTACCCCTTCCATGCATCTTCGCAGTTTGGAACGGTTCAATTTCGATTCTGTATTGTTTCCCTTCAACTACTATCTGATGCAAAACCCGCAGTATGCTGCCTCTGCAGAACAGCTACTGTCAGTTTGCGAAAAAGAGCAGGTTGCGGTTCAAACAATTAAATCACTTTCGGCAGGCCCCTGGGGTGGCAAGGAACAAACACGTGCAACCTGGTATCAACCCCTGGAAGAACAAGGTGATATTGACCTGGCAGTGCATTGGGTATTGAGTCACTCTCAACTCTTTCTTAATACAGTAGGAGATATTCATCTTCTGCCCAAAGTATTAGATGCTGCATCCCGTTACGAGCATGGCCCAGCACAGGCAGAGATGCAAAACTTGCTTGAAAGAGTCGGTATGCAGCCAATATTTGAATAATTGTAACATCCAACTATGGCGGTTTATCCCGCCAGTTTAATACGGCGCAAAAGCTGGGCATTCAAGGCTACGATAATCGTGCTGGCAGACATAACAACCGCTCCAACTGCCATCGGCATTACAAAACCAATTGGCGCAAGTATTCCTGCCGCCAGCGGGATGGCCAGCAGGTTATAACCGGTAGCCCAGATTAAGTTCTGCACCATTTTGCTGTATACCCTTCGGGACAGTTCAAATAACCGGACAACATCCCGGGGGTCATTCTTAACCAGGATAATCCCTGCCGATTCAACGGCCACATCTGTTCCAGCTCCAATAGCCAGGCCGATATCGGCTAAAACAAGGGCCGGCGCATCATTTACTCCATCACCTACCATTGCCACCCTGTAACCCTGCTCCTGAATTTTTTTAATAATGTCTGCCTTGTTTTCCGGAAGTATTTCTGCGTAAACTTCATCTATATTTAACTGGTCGGCAGCATTTTGAGCCGCCGCCTGGCTGTCACCGGTAAGCATTACAACCTTAACACCCCTGCCCTGGAGATGTTTTACCGCTTCAAGCGATTCATCGCGAACAGTATCGCTGAAAGACAGGTATCCTGCAACCTCCTTATCAATTACAACATAAGCAAGCCCGTGTCCGCCCTTTGGATTATCATCCTGAATCTCATTATCTATCAGATGCCCTTCACTTTTAAGCTGCTCAATCAGGTTTGGGCCGCCTACAAAGATTGTCTGCCCATCTATTTCTGCTTTAATCCCGCGGCCGGGCAGCGCTTCAAATGTTTCTACCTCCGGAAGCTCAAGGTTGCGCTCTTCAGCCATTTCTACAATTGAACGAGCAATAGAGTGCTCTGAATCTTTTTCGGCTGCTGCAGCCAGTTGCAAGAGATCATCTTCACTCAGTTTACCGGTAAATGACTTTATTTCTGTTAAGCTCAATACCCCGCTGGTCAATGTACCGGTTTTGTCAAAGACTACACAATCAATATGGCGGGCCTTTTCCAGCGCCAGGCGGTCTTTGATTAAAAGGCCGCTGCGGGCAGCCAGGGTGGTGGAAATGGCCACTACCAGCGGTATGGCAAGCCCAAGGGCATGGGGGCAGGCAATTACAAGCACAGTTACTACCCGTTCCATGATAAACACTGATCCGGCATTAAAGTATATCCATACCAGGGCAGTTACAGCTGCCGAAAATAAGGCAATCATGGTCAGGTAAAAAGCTGCCTTGTCAGCTAAAACCTGGGTGCGGGACCGTGAAGTTTGCGCCTCTTCCACCAGGCGCATAATCCCGGCCAAGACAGTCTCCCCCTCTGCCACCTCCACTTCAATCCGCAAAGATCCATCCTCGTTTAAAGAACCGGCAATTACCTGATCTCCTACCTTTTTGGATACTGGCTCTGATTCACCTGTTATTACCGCTTCGTTTACAAAAGATTCACCCCTCACTACCTTACCGTCTGCAGGCAAACGGCTTCCCGGGCGGACCAGGATTACATTGCCCGGTTCAAGGCTGCTGACGGGAACCTCTTCTTCCCCCTCTTCGGTAACCAGCAGGGCCTTATCCGGGATTAACTTTGCCAGCTCCTGCAAAGCGCCATGAGCGCTGGAAACAGCGTTCATTTCGATCCAGTGTCCAAGAAGCATAATTGTTACAAGGGTAGCGAGTTCCCAGAATATATCTTCGCCCGGCAAGCCTAAAGTTACCAGGATGCTGTAGATAAAAGCTACAGAAATTGCCAGGCTGATCAGGGTCATCATCCCGGGGCGGCGATCCATTATTTCATGATAAGCGCTTTTTATGAAAACTGTCCCGCCATAGAAAAAGATTACCGTACTTAAAACCGCGGGAAGATATAGATGCCCTGGAAATGTGGGAGGGTGAAAATTAAACCACTGCTGAATATGATGGCTGTAGATTAAAACAGGGATGGTCAGGGCTAGTGAAAGCCAAAACCTCTGACGGAACATGGCAGGAGAATGGCCGGCGTGTTTATCATGACCAGAGCTTTGATGCCCACCGTGATTGCCATGCTGGTTATGTTCACTCTTTTCATGCTCATGGTTTTCCATATTTCAACACCTCCCCACTAATTTTATTATATCAAAGTAATTACTTGTGTTGAAAATGTCTATCTTCTCCAAATTATTGAGCCATAGATTTAATCATACCCTTTTACCAGCACAGCTTCTATTCCAACCCTTTCAAGGGAAAAAAGCTTGCCCGGGTCACCTTGTGATTTATTAAAAACATACCATGCTTACTTCT
>SLQM01000074.1 GCA_007131435.1 Syntrophomonadaceae bacterium | reverse complement strand
TATTCAGTGAAGGGCCGGCTGTATCTTTAAAGGGATCACCTACAGTGTCACCAACTACCGCCGCTTTATGCGGGTCGCTTCCTTTTCCACCGTGATGTCCCGCTTCAATATATTTCTTGGCATTATCCCAAGCACCGCCGGCATTAGCCATATTTATTGCCTGCAATACACCTGTTACCAGGGCACCGGCTAAAAGTCCTCCAAGCGCCTCTTTGCCAAGAAACGGTATCAAACCAACAGCAAGTGGAACAACAACAGCCATTAACCCCGGGATTACCATTTCCTTCAGCGCAGCCCTGGTGCTGATATCAACACAGCGTGCATATTCAGGCTTTGCCTTGCCTTCCATCAAACCTTCAATTTCTTTGAACTGCCGGCGTATTTCCTCAATTAGCGAAAAGGCTGCATTGCCTACAGCTTCCATCGTCCTTGATGTAAAGAAATAGGTTAGCATACCACCAATCAAAAGGCCTGCAATAACCTGGGGGCTGGTTATATTAATCACACTTAACCCCGCAACCTGGGCATACGCAGTAAAGAGCGCAAGCGCTGTAAGTGCAGCTGAACCAATTGCAAACCCCTTGCCTATAGCAGCAGTTGTATTACCCAAAGAATCGAGTTGATCGGTAATTTCACGCACCTCAGGCTCCAGTTCTGCCATTTCAGCAATTCCTCCGGCATTGTCTGCTACAGGGCCGTAAGCGTCAACAGCTACAGTCATACCAACGGTGGATAGCATTCCCACGGCAGATATGGCGATTCCGTATATACCGGCAACCTGGTATGATACCAGGATTGCAGCTACTATGGCAAGTATTGGGAACACCGTGCTTTTCATGCCTACAGATAAACCGCTGATAATATTTGTAGCCGGGCCTGTCAGCGATGCCCTTGCAATCCCCTGTACCGGTTTGAAATGATCTGATGTGTAATATTCCGTAACTCTCCCGATTATTACACCTGCAATTAAACCGGCAATAACTGCAAAGAATGGGCCGTAGTTTTCAAATACTCCCTGGCTGATAAAGGAACGGACCAAGAAAAAAGATGCAATTATAACTACAATGGCGCTAACCCAAATACCTCGCTCCAAGACTGCGCCTAATCTTACACCTTCTTTAGCCCGAACAAAGAAAAAGGCAAATATCGATGCCAGTATACCGATTGAAGCAACTATCATGGGCAGTAAGGCGCCGCCAATACTCTGGGTGATAACAACACCGAGAGTCATTGTTGCAATCATAGAACCAACGTATGATTCAAAAAGGTCTGCTCCCATCCCTGCAACATCACCGACGTTATCGCCTACATTATCTGCAATAACTCCGGCATTTCGCGGGTCATCTTCCGGAATGCCAGCTTCAACCTTCCCTACCAGGTCAGCCCCAACATCAGCAGCCTTAGTATAAATCCCTCCTCCTACACGAGCAAAAAGGGCTATCGAACTTGCACCCAGTGCATAACCGTTAATAACAGATGGGTCCCTGATAATAATAAACAGCACACCCAAACCAAAAAGACCAAGACCGGCAACCATCATTCCCATGATAGTGCCGCTGGAAAAAGCTATAGTCAATGCAGGGTTAATACCTGACCTTGCTGCATGCGCGGTACGCACATTTGCTTTTGTGGCCACTGTCATACCGACGTAACCTGCTGTTGCCGAAAATATAGCTCCTACAACAAAACTGACTGCAGTTAACGGGTTTATAACTGCTGCCAGCACTGCTGCCAGGACCACAACAAAAATGGCTAGATACGTGTATTCCCTTTTCATGAAGGCCATTGCTCCTTCATGTATGGCAGATGCAATCTCCTGCATCCGCTCACTTCCTGCCTCGGCCTTGCCCATCTTGATCCAAAGAATAAGAGCAAAAACAAGCGCAACCAGGGCGCAGGCCGGTGCAACAAAAATTAACAGATCCATTTCATTCTACCTCCCAGTATCTTAGATCTAATATAACCAGCGCTTCAATTAAAATAACAAAAAAATAAACGGTAACACTACCTGCTTAAGGTTGTCAACAATCAGTTCTATTTTAAAGTTCCTTAATCCTGCATCAGGCAGGTAATATTGGATAGTCACCGCTAAAACAAGCCCTGCAGAGCTTATCAGCCGGAAGATCGAGGGATGCAATTAGTTCTTCCATGCTCAGGTATCCAATTGAGTCGGCACCGGTAAGTCTGGCAATTTCATCAATTGAACGGTTATAGGCAATTAAATCTTCCCTGTCAGGGGTATCTATACCATAATAACATGAACCGATTACCGGTGGAGAACTGATCCTCAGGTGCACTTCTGTGGCACCAGCGCGCCTCATAATCCTGATTAGTTTCAAACTCGTTGTTCCACGCACTATTGAATCATCAACCAGGACGACACGTTTACCATCGACAATCTTATTCACTGCATTTAACTTCAGATCAACCCCTTCTTCCCGCATTTTTTGGGTTGGCTTAATAAATGTCCTGCCAATATAGCGATTCTTTACCAGGGCCATTTCATATGGAAGCCCTGCCTGCTCTGCATAACCAGAGGCTGCTGCAATGCTGGAGTCGGGAACTCCTGATACTATATCAGCATCTACAGGATGTTCACGCGCTAAACGCCGCCCCATTTCACGCCGGGCAAGATGAACATTAACTCCCTTCATGTTACTATCAGGCCGCGCGAGATAAACGTACTCGAAAATGCAAAGGTTTTCACATTTGCCATTAACTACCTGACTACTGTGTATTCCATTTTCATCCAGAACAATCATTTCACCCGGTTCCAGGTCACGGATGAAGGTCGCTCCTATGGTATCAAAAGCACAGGTCTCAGAAGCAAGGTAATAACCTTCCCCTTCAAGGGCGGCTAAGGAAAGAGGCCTGAAGCCAAAACCATCTCTTAAACCAACTACCTTTTTGCCATCTGTGATCACGAAAGCATATGCACCTTTCAAACGTGGGACAACCTGGGCAAGAGCTTCCTCAAGAGATTCGCTGCCCTGCCTGGCTACCATATGAGCTAAAAGCTCGCTGTCAGTGTCGGTTTGGAAGATTGCTCCTTCTTTCTCAAGCTCTGCTCTCAGCTCAATGGCATTTAATAAGTGACCGTTGTGGGCGATTGCAAGTTCACCGTGACGGTAACGAAGTTTCAAGGGTTGTGTATTCTCAGGATCCCGGCCATCAGAACCATATGCGTAGCGCACATGGCCCACTGCCAACTTGCAAACTATGCCTTTCAGATCTGCAGAGTCAGGAAAAACATCAGAAACCAACCCCATAGACCTTTTTATCCAAAGTTTCCTTCCATCACCCGGCCCGGCAACAATCCCTGCACTTTCCTGACCGCGATGCTGTAGCGCATATAAGGCGAAGCAGGTTAAAAAAGCAAGGGGTTGATTTTCTGCAAACCCCCCGCAAACGCCACAGGCTTCCCGGAGTTTGCCCGCGCCGGTTACCTCATAATGCATGAGAAAACCTCCTCGTAAGCCTCTTTCATAGTCCCGAGGCTCAACTTCAATATTATATCACCGTCACTTTTGATTATCAAAGCATCTCCACAAACTTCTCCCAGAAATAGAAGCGGGATTGAACTGCTTTCTGAAAGCTTGATAACTTTATCCTTGTTTCCTGGTTTAAAGGAGATAATTATTCTTGATGGCCCTTCCCCAAAAAGTTGAAGGATCGGGCTAACCTGGTTGTTCAATTCAATTTCTGCCCCGCTATTGCCAGCTATACAGCTTTCTGCAAGGGCAACGGATAACCCACCATCTGAAAGATCATGTGCTGACACTATAAGCTCTTCAGTTATTAATATGCGCAATAAAACCTGCAGCTTTTTTTCAAATTCGAGATCAATGTCTGCCAGGCGGCCTGCTACCTGGTGGCAGTAAGTTTTCAAGTACTGGCTACCACCCAGGGACACATTCGATGCGCCCAGCAGGCAAACTAAATCACCTACACGGCTAAAAGCAATATTGCAAGTTTTTTCAGGGTTATCCAGAAGGCCTACAGCTCCAACCACAGGTGTCGGATAAATAGCTTCCCCTTCTACTTCATTATAAAAACTTACATTTCCACCGACTACTGGGATATCTAAGGCGCGACAGGCTTCTGCCATCCCTTTTACGGCCTGTTTAAACTGCCAGAATATCTCTGGCTTTTCAGGATTGCCAAAATTGAGGCAATCTGTAATGCCGATCGGTTCGGCTCCGACACAGCATAGGTTTCGTGTGGCTTCTGCTACGGCCATCATGCCCCCGGCATAGGGATCCAGGTAGGTTAGCGTCCCATTTCCATCTACAGCCAGGGCAAGGGCTTTGCCGGTCTCACGCAGCCTGACAACTGCAGCATCTCCTCCAGGCCCCTGAACTGTACTTGTTCTAACTGAATAGTCGTACCTGCGCCAGGCCCATTCCTTTGAAGCAATATCCGGTGCTGAAAGCAACCCCTGCAGGGCTTTCCCATAATCATCAGGAGGTGGTATCAAAGATAGATCATGTTGAGCAAGTATTTTGTAATACCCCGGCTCCCTGCTTTCCGGTTCATAAGCGGGGGACCCGCCGGCCACGCTTTCAGCAGGTACATCTACAACTACTTCTTTCCTGTAACGGGCTATGACCTTTCCTCCTTCTATTACTTTTCCAATTACAGCTAAAGAAAGTTCCCAGCGCTGAAATACTGCTTCCAACTCTTTTAGTTTGCCAGGGTCAACAATCATGAGCATGCGCTCTTGTGATTCCGATGTTAATATTTCGTAGGGCTTCATACCCTGTTCACGCAGAGGTACTTGATCAAGATCTACTTCAATTCCTGTTCCGGCCCGGTAAGCAGTTTCAGTTAAAGCGCAGGTCAAACCTGCTCCGCCAAAATCCTGAACACCACAAACCAGCCCTTTCTCAATTGCCTCAAGAGTTGCATCCATCAGCAGTTTACCCAGGAAAGGATCTCCAACCTGCACTGCAGGACGTTTTTCTTCCGATTCGTTAGATAGCTCCTCAGAGGCAAAGGTAACACCATGTATACCGTCACGGCCAGTTTGGGCCCCAGCAAGAACAACCAGGTTCCCAATACCGCATGCTTTACCAAGTACCAGGCGGTGCTTGGGCATTACCCCGACGCACATGGCATTTACAAGAGGATTGTTGCTATAACAGGGATCAAAATAGATCTCACCGGCAACTGTTGGAATACCCACGCAGTTTCCATATCCACCAATACCGGCAACAGCACCGTCAAACAAATAGCGGACCCTGGGATCTTCTAAATCTCCAAAGCGCAGGGAATTCAGAAAAGCCACGGGCTGAGCGCCCATTGTAAAAATATCACGCAAAATACCACCTACGCCTGTTGCAGCACCCTGGTAGGGCTCTATTGCTGAAGGGTGATTATGGCTTTCAATCTTAAAAACTACTGCCCAGCCATCTCCTAGGTCAACAACACCGGCATTTTCTCCCGGACCCTGGATAACCCGTGGACCACTGGTTGGGAATAGATTTAATGAAGTGCGGGAATGCTTATAACTGCAGTGTTCTGACCACATAACGCTGTACATATTCAGTTCAGTTAAATTTGGCTCTCTGCCAACCTGTTCAACAATCATTTGATATTCCTTATCCGATAAGCCAAGTTCACGCCAGGCATTCTTATTCATCTTTCTATCCGCCCCTTCTCAAGGCTCTTAAAAATTGATCTAAAAATAACCAGTCCGTCTGTAGAGCCTAACAGGGTTTCTCCTGCCCGTTCCGGGTGAGGCATCATACCTGCCACGTTACCCTTCTTGTTGCAAATTCCCGCGATATTTGACAGGGAACCATTCGGGTTCGCCTCATTGGATATGTTTCCCTCACTGTCGCAATATCTAAACAATATTTGATTATTCCTTTCCATCTTTTCTAAAGTCCTGGGATCGGCATAATAATTCCCGTCACCATGGGCCACGGGAATTTTAAGTATATCTCCTTTTCTTGCCGCCATTGTATAAGGAGAGCTGTTATTTTCAATCCGAAGGTATATTTTTTCGCACCGAAAGTGAAGGTGGTTATTGCGGTAAAGTGCACCGGGTAAAAGCCCTGCCTCTGTTAATACCTGAAAACCATTGCAAATTCCCAGTACCAGCCCACCTCTTTCTGCAAAATCAATAACCGCATCCATAACAGGGCTGAAACGTGCTATTGCGCCTGAACGCAGGTAATCACCATATGTAAAACCGCCTGGGAGAATTATCAGGTCGCAATTGTTAATTTTTTTCTGGTTAAAATAAATGTATTCAACTCGATAGTTTAGAACATCTTTTAACAGGTGGTAAGCATCCAAATCGCAGTTCGACCCGGGAAAAACAATTACTTTAGACTTCATCCGCCAGCCTCCTGGACTGTATAGCAGAAATCCTCAATGACAGGATTGCTGAGCAACCTTCGCGACATCTCTTCCACCTGTATTGCAGCAGTTTTGCTATCTTCGGCTTCAACAGTTAGCTCTATATATTTACCAACTCTTACTTTAGAAGCGTTATTATAACCTAAAACTTTCAGAGCATTCTCTACCGCAACTCCCTGGGGATCAAGAACCACTTTTTTCAGGGTAACCTCCACCTTGGCAATATAATACAGGCTATTCTCCTCCTTCCAGGCGGCTAAGCACCTCGCGGTAGGCTTCAACGACGCCTCCCATATCCCTGCGAAACCGATCCTTGTCCAGTTTCTCTTTGCTGCTGCTGTCCCAAAAGCGGCAGGTGTCAGGAGAGATTTCATCACCTAACAGTATTTCTCCCTGATGCCGGCCAAATTCAAGTTTAAAGTCTACAAGTATAATCCCTTTTTCCTGCAGGTAGGGCACAAGGATATCATTTACCCTAAGCGCTGCCTCCTCAATTTCAGCCATCTCCTCCGCCGTTGCCAGTCCCATGGCATATATATGATAGTGATTAATCATCGGATCATGAAGTTCATCATCTTTCAGGGAAAACTCCAGTACTGTTTTTTTCATTTCCGTTCCTTCTTCGATGCCCAGCCTTTTAGAAAGACTGCCTGCAGCAATATTGCGCACAATAACCTCTACCGGAATTATTTCCAATGCCCTGACCAGCATATCACGATCGTTAAGTGTTTTAACATAATGAGTAGCGACACCTTTGTCTTCAAGAAGTTCAAAGAAAATTGATGACAGGCGGTTGTTTAGGATCCCCTTATCGGCCAGGATGTCTTTTTTAACCCCGTCAAAAGCGGTGGCATCATCCTTGAATTCAACTATAACCAGCAATGGATCATCTGTCTTATAGATCTTTTTTGCCTTACCTTCATATAAAAACTCACCTTTTTGCATTAACTCAACCTCCCTTTCCAGCTATATACCAAGTCTTTTATAAATATAGTCAACCCTTTTTAAATAATAAGCAGGGTTGAAGCAATCATTTAACTTGTCCATACCCAGGCTTTCCTTAACCAGCGAATCTGATGCCAGAAGATCCTTGAAACTCAGGTTTTCTTCCCAGGCCCTCATTGCACAACCCTGCACCAGGTCGTAGGCATCTTCACGTGACAATCCGCATTCAACTAGTTCAAGAAGAACCCGCTGCGAATAGATTAAACCTCCTGTTGCCTTTAGGTTCTCTGCCAGCTTTTGTTCATTAACTTTTAGGCCCCGTACCACCCTGATCATCTGCTGCAGGCTGTGATCGGTAACAATAGTGCTGTCCGGCAGGATGACGCGCTCCACCGATGAATGAGAAATATCCCTTTCATGCCACAGCGCTACATTTTCCAGCGCTGCTAAGGCATAGCCCCTGAGAAGACGGGCAATCCCGCAAACTTTTTCACATGTAACAGGATTGCGTTTATGGGGCATAGCTGATGAGCCTTTCTGTCCACTGTAAAAAGGTTCTTCAAGTTCACGAATTTCGGTCCTCTGGAGATTCCTGATCTCTAAAGCTATCTTCTCCAAAGTAGCACCGATTAAAGCCAGGGTGCCAATATATTCAGCGTGTCGATCACGCTGCAGGACCTGTGTCGACAGGGGAGCAGGTTCCAGTCCCAGCTCTTTACAGACATACTCTTCAACAAAAGGATCGATGTGGGCAAAGTTTCCAACCGCACCGGAAAGCTTCCCCACGCTGATACTCTTTGTTGCTTCGGCAAATCTTTTCCGGTTTCTCTTTATCTCTGCCATCCAAAGTGCGAATTTCAAACCAAGACTGGTCGGTTCAGCATGAACCCCGTGAGTCCTTCCAACCGCAGCTGTTTCTTTATGTTTTATAGCCTGTTGTTTTAAGGCGTCTTCCATTCCCTGCAAACCTGAAGCGATTATTATTGAAGCTTCTTTTAGCATTACGGAAAGTGCTGTATCAACAATATCATAAGAGGTAAGCCCGTAATGAAAATAACGGCTTTCATTACCAAGGGATTCAGCAACGGCCCTTGTAAAAGCAACCACATCATGGCGTGTCTCTTTTTCCAGCTCTTCGATCCGTTCTACCTTAAACGCAGCATTTTTTGCGATCAAATCAGCTGCTTCACGGGGAACAACACCCAGTTCGGCCCAGGCGCGGGAGGCAAGTATCTCAACATCAAGGAACTTCCTGTAACGGTTTTCCAGGCTCCATATCCTGCCCATTTCCTCCCCTGTATAACGCTCGATCATTTTGTTTCACCCGCTCCGGTTTGTTTGCGCTGTTTAATTTTTTCCTGTAACTTGCTGTCTTTTTCTTCTACTTTTGCGGCCAATGAGTCTCGATAATTACTTAGCTTTTGCTGTAATTCCAAATCACTTGCCGCCAGGATCTGTGCAGCCAGCAAGCCGGCATTGTATGCACCATTGATAGTAACCGTAGCTACCGGTATACCCTGGGGCATCTGGACAATAGAGTGCAGGGAATCCACACCCTGGAGGGGTTCAATGGCTACAGGGACACCGATAACCGGTAACACTGTCATTGAAGCTACAACCCCAGGCAGGTGAGCTGCTCCTCCGGCCCCGGCCACTATAACGCCAAAACCGCTTTCAGCGGCACCCCGGGCAAATTTTGCAGTTTTCTCCGGGTGCCGGTGCGCGCTTGATACTATCATTTCCCATTCTATACCGAACTGGTCGAGAGCATCCGCACACTTTTCCATGATTGGCAGGTCTGAATCACTGCCCATAATAATTCCAACCTTTTTTTCAGTCACCAGTATCATCTCCACCTTCAATACTTTCCGTTAGCCAGGAAATCGAACCTTGCATCTTTTCAATCGGCAGGTTAATTGCAGGATCCGATTTCCGGCTATTGGATAATTAATTATTTTGTACTAAGCGTTACTACTCGTTACTACTGGTAAGTAGTAACAAGCACACTCAAAACGAACTCAAGCAATGTGACACTTTACAGCGGCCAGAAAAAGTGGATAAGTGAAATAACTGCCAGTATGTAAAGCAGCCAATGCACTTCCTTGGTTTTTCCGGCTACAACTTTAACCAGCGGGAATGCAATAAAACCAAAAGCAATCCCATCGGCGATGCTGTAGGCAAGCGGCATAAAGATTATTGTTAAAAATGCCGGGAATGCCTCCGTGAAATCATCAAAGTCAATTTTCATCACTGCTCCAACCATTAATACACCAACTATGATCAATGCCGGTGCAGTCGCTTCAGCCGGTACCAGGCCGGCTAGCGGTGCAAGAAAAAGCGTTAGGAAAAATAACAAACCGGTGACCACAGATGTAAAACCTGTTCTTCCACCTTCAGAAATACCGGCTGTTGATTCAATATAGGTTGTTACCGTGCTGGTCCCCATCAGGGCTCCACCCATGGTCCCGATTGAGTCTACCAGCATAGCCTTGTTTACTTTCGGCAAGCGGCCATCTTTATCCAGGTATCCTGCCCTGGCGCCTGTGCCAAGCAGCGTGCCCATGGTATCAAAAACATCTACAAAAACAAAGGAAAATATTACAAAGAAAGGTATGGCAAAAACTGCCCGAAAGTCTAGTTCTAAGAAAATTGGCGCTAAACTGGCAGGCGGTCCGATTATATCGCCCAGCCCTGTCGGGGCAGGTTGAAAACCCATTATAAAGCTTACAATTGTTGTTAGCAAAATGCCAATTAAGATCGCTCCACGAACTTTCCTGGCCATTAGTATTGCAATGAACGAGAGTCCGATCAGGGAAAGAATAGGGCCCGGTTCGGTAAGGTTACCCAGGGTAACCTGGGTAGCTTCGTATCCAACAATAATGCCGGCATTCTGTAAACCTATGAAAGCTATAAAGAGGCCAATACCGGCTGCAACTGCACTTTTCAGGCTTGTTGGCACAGCAGCATCTATGTGCGTTATGGCCCCCGATACAGCTAAAATAAGAAAGACCACTCCTGAAATAAATACTGCTGCAAGTGCGGCCTGCCATCCGAACTGAGAGGCCACTACAAAAGCGAAAAATGCATTAAGGCCCATGCCACTTGCTAGTGCAAAGGGATAATTCGTCAACAAGCCCATTAAGATAGTTGTTACTCCAGCTGCGATAATGGTTGCAGTCATGACCGCGCCGAAATCCATGCCTGTTGTACTCAATATAAATGGGTTTACAAAAATGATATAAGCCATGGTCATAAATGTTGTTGCACCAGCTGTTGTTTCGGTTTTAAAATTAGTATTGAATTCCTTGAATTTAAAATACTTTTCCATTCTCTTCCTCCTTGGTTTATTTAGCTATGAAATATAATGTAGGTTTATAAAGGAAAATAAAATTGAAAGGAAATACTATCAGTAAACAGATCACCTCCCGGAATAGAATAAGCCCCGACAGACAGGC
>SLQM01000146.1 GCA_007131435.1 Syntrophomonadaceae bacterium | reverse complement strand
CTTTGCCTGAAGGCTGCTTCATAAGCGCGATCACTGCCTGCCAGCGCCCCTGTATGTGAACTGGCAGCCTGTGCCCCTGCGGTGCTGGTGCCTGATTTTAAAATGATAATCGGCTTTTTCCTGCTCGCTTCAGAACAGACTTCAACGAAGCGTTTGCCGTCAACTATGTCTTCAACGTAACAAAGAATAACGCTGGTTAGTGGATCATTAGCACAGCTTTCAATAAAATCGATTTCATTTAAATCAGCCTTGTTGCCCAGGCTGATAAACCTTGAAAAGCCCATATTCATCTGGAAACTCCAGTCAAGTATAGAGACAAGCATAGCCCCGCTTTGGGAGATAAAAGATATATTACCTTCAGCCGGAAAACCGTTTGCAAATGAAGCATTTACCGGAGTGTGGGTATCCATTAGCCCGACACAATTTGGCCCGAGCATGCGCATTTTGTAACGCTTGCAGATTTCAATCAGGCTTCTTTCCTGCTGGAGCCCTTCTTTGCCGACTTCTTTAAAACCGGCAGTGATGACAATAATCCCTTTGACACCAGATTCACCGCATTCTTCAGCTACTTTTGTAACATGGGCAACGGGGACTGTAATTACAGCCAGGTCAATGGGACTGCCTATATCTTTTACAGAGCAATAACACTTAAAGCCCAATATTTCTTCTTCACGGGGGTTAACTGGGTAGATATCGCCACTAAAACCGCTGGTGATAATATTGTTTAATATGGCATAACCAATTTTTTCTTTTGCTCGGGAGGCGCCGATCACGGCTATATGCTTGGGGTGGAATAAGTAGTTTAGATCGCTCATTTTTAAATTCCTTTATTGTCTAGTTGTTACTTAGTAAATGCAACATTGCTTATATTATAGACAAATAAAGAGTTAATAGCAAACAGTCAACGGAGATATCTCAGTGGACAGTTATGATCTCTGCCTGTTTAAAAAATAGCTTGCGTAACACAAAGAACTTTATAATGAAGAAAATTGACTTTTAGTAAACGTCTGTTAAAATAGTTTTGAAGTTTTATTATCTATAAGTTGGCACAGGAAAGGATGAAATAATGGAGACCAGGGAAAGAACTTTTTTAATGGTAAAACCCGATGGAGTACAGCGGGGGTTGATTGGCAACGTTATCAGCCGGGTAGAACAAAAGGGTCTTAAAATAGTTGGTTTGAAGCTTATGAAAATTTCACAGGAATTGGCTACTCAGCATTACGGGGAACACAAGGGTAAGCCTTTTTATGATGGTTTAATCAATTTCATTACTTCTGCTCCGGTTGCAGCGATGGTCCTTGAAGGGGATGATGCTGTAGATATTGTAAGAACAATGATTGGGGTAACTGATCCAAGGAAAGCTGCCCCGGGAACAGTGCGCGGTGATCTGGCAGTATTTATGGGCAAAAACGTTGTTCATGGTTCAGATTCGCTTGAAAGCGCGGAGAGGGAGATTAACCTTTTCTTTAGCAAAGAAGAAATTTATTCATATACTATTGCTTCCGAAGATCACCTTTATGATTAAATAAGCTGCAGTGAAAATTTGTTAGTATTTTAACAGCCATTTTGGCTGTTTTTTTCTTGCATTAAACTAAAAGAGCTGTTATAATATATATAACCAAGTTAGTTAGTAATAATATCAGGGGTGATATTGATGATCGGCACAAAATGTCCCGGACAGGACATGCGTTACTGGACAGCAGATGACGTGCACGAAGAAAAATGCCCGGAATGCGGAAGCGAAGTCGAATTTTTTAAAACGGATATCAGGCTAAGATGCCCTAATTGCAAAACCAGGGTTGTTAACCCAAAATTTAACATGGGTTGCGCTGAATGGTGTGCCTATGCGGAGCAATGCCTCGGGCCCGGGGCAAAAGGTCTGAAAGCAGGCTCACTGAAAAATATATTTTTAGGCGAGCTGGAAAAACATGGGGCACATGTTAATGGAGAAATTGAATATATAAAGAAAGTAATCGAAGCAGCAGAAAAGAGCCTTGAAGAAAACAGAAAAGATATTCTGCCGACCCTGGCTTCACTGGTTATTCTATTCCTGAAGAAAAATGATTTAATTACCGATCCAAATACTTACTTAAATGATATTGAAAATGAAAACAGCCTGCCTCAAAAAGCCACAAAGGATATCAGGGAAATTCTTGATCGCATAGATGTTTCAGAACTACCCGGGATGAGCTTAAATGAAATAAAAGATAATATTCTGGAGGTAATCTAATGGAAAAAATATTGCGCAAAATAATTGAAATTGATGAGGAAAAGTGCGATGGATGTGGGTTGTGTATTCCTGCCTGCGAAGAAGGCGCTTTGCAAATAGTCGATGGCAAAGCAAAACTCGTTAAAGATATATATTGTGATGGCCTTGGAAACTGCCTTGGTGAATGCCCGCAGGATGCGATAAAAATAATTGAGCGTGAGGCAGAACCTTTTGATGAAAAAGCTGTTGAAGAAAGGCTGAAAATATTGGATAAGGAAACTGAACAGGAAAAAGCGCGGGAAATTCCTGTTTGCTGTGGGGGAAGCCTGTTAGAGAAGCTTGAAAAAGAAAAAACAGTTCCTGCTGATGGGATCAATAGCTATGAACCTGAAGCAGAGCTCAGCCATTGGCCTGTTCAGCTGCACCTTGTTTCACCGGAAGCCCGCTTCTTTCATGATAAAGATTTATTGATTGCAGCTGACTGCGTGCCATTTGCTTATGCAGATTTTCACCGTAAGTTTCTTGCCGGAAAGTCGCTTGTTATTGGCTGTCCGAAGCTCGACGATGTTGATACTTATCACAGTAAGCTAGTCCAGATATTTAAGCTTAACAGGGTAAAGAGTATTACCCTGCTGCACATGGAGGTCGGGTGCTGTTTTGGTTTATCAAAACTCGTAAAAACTGCCCTGAAAGAGGCCGGAGTAGATATACCGTATAGCGAGGTCATAATTGGTGTTGACGGGAGCATAAAAAAACAGTAAAAATTACCTGCCAGCTCAACAGTCATTAAGTGTTGAATCAGCAAGTTCTCGTATCGTAACCCCTTCCAGGACATTCAACATTTTCTGCTGGGCGTTGGCCCACACACCGCGCAGGGAACAGTGAGTCCGGTCGTGGCATGGTTTATCCTGAAAGAGACAGCGCGTAATCCCTATAGGGCCATCAATTTTTTCAATTACCTGCCTTAAATTTATGTTTTTTGGATCTTTTTCAAGCTTAATGCCGCCCGCAGGGCCCCTGATGCCGGCTGTCCAACCAGCATCCCTGAGTACAGCCAATAGCTGAACAACTAAGTTAACTGGAATGGAACGGGCTTTTGATATTTGCTTACTGGTCAGTATGGTGCCCTTCGGGTGCGACGCTAGTTCAGTTAAAATTATTATTGCATATTCCGCTTTCCTGGTAATCATTATACTTCCTCCATTAATCATAACTAAAGCGGTTATATTATATCCTGGATTTGAACTAGAAGCAACCGATTAGACTTTCATTACAGACTTATTTGTATTATAATGATAATAGTAATAGCTACTAAAAAGTAAAGGTGATGATCTTCAATGAAGAAAGATCTTAAGATATATATATCGCTAATATTAGTATCCATATTTTTGCTTACTATTTTTCCTGTAGCATCTACGGCAAATGCTGATGTGCGTCCTGTTTACTTAGTTGAGTTGGAAGGGACTATTACAGCCGGTCAAAAGAGTTTTCTGGAGAGACAGGTTGAATTAGCCCTGCAAAATGATGCCCAGCTTTTTTTGCTCCAGATGAATACACCCGGTGGCCTGGTTGATGCAACGCTGGAAATAAATGAACTCTTTTTAAATGCGGAAATTCCCATAGCAGTTCTTGTTGCTCCTTCTGGAGCTATTGCCGGTTCGGCCGGAGCCTTTATAATTATTTCATCTGATATAGCGGCTATGGCACCTGGAACAACAGTTGGCGCAGCACAACCAATTGCCATATCACCTGAAGGAACTTCGGCAGCTGATGAAAAAACAACAATATTTTATTCAACTCATTTGCGCAGTATGGCCCGCGAGAAAGGACGCCCGGAGGATATTGCGGAAAAATTTGTTACAGAAAATTTAACCCTTGATGCCAGGGAAGCTCTGGATAAAGGGGTAATCGAATACCTGGCCCGTGATGTTAGCGATTTACTGCAACAGCTGGATGGCGCTGTCATTGAAAAGCAGGGGCAGACTTACAGGCTTAGCCCGGCTGATGCACCTATTATCCAGGATGAAATGACCTTGAGTGAAAGACTTCAAAACTGGATAAGTGATCCACAGATAGCTTTCCTGGTGCTCATGCTTGGAGTCCTGGGGATATACTTTGGCCTTGGTGCACCCGGCACTATTGTCCCTGAAGTGAGCGGGGTGATCCTGGTTGTCCTTGGTATCTACGGTATTGGGCTTTTTGATACCAATACAACCGGGATTGTCCTGCTGCTGCTCGGAGTAGGCTTGATTATAGCAGAAATATTTACTTCAGGTTTTGGGATACTGGGCATAGGAGGTTCTTTGTCGCTGGTAGCAGGGGCAGTTCTTCTGCCAATGGAGCCGCTGATGGCCAGGGACTGGTACAGTACTTTCCTGGTAACTGTTGTTGGAACTGTACTTGGTTTGGTGTTGATAGTTATATTTGTTGCCCAGCGTGTAATCCACAGCAGAAAGATCTGGACTGGAGGCAGTGCATATTTCAACCCCCCTGAAAAGGGAATAGTAGTCAGAGATCTGAACCCGGAGGGAATGATTAAAGCCAGGGGTGAACTGTGGAAAGCGCGCAGTGAAGATGGAAAAACTATCGAAACAGGAACTGAAGTTGAAGTTGTTCGAGCTGAAACACTGAACCTGTGGGTTAAGCCTTTAGATAGCAAAAAAGATATGGAATAAAAATGTACATATTTTATCTTTGTTTCAAAACAAGAAGGAGGAGTTTGTAAAATGTTATTTGAACTATTAGCAAGTGGCGGGTTATATATTCCAATCATTATAATCTTGATCCTGTTTTTAACTTCGGCGATTAAAATTGTTCCCGAATTCCAGCGCCTCGTTGTCTTCCGCCTTGGTAGGTTAATAGGTGAAAAAGGCCCGGGCATCGTGTTTATCATACCGATTGTCGATCGTTTCTTCAGGGTTTCTTTGCGGATAATCACTCTTGACGTGCCCACGCAGGAAGTAATAACCAGGGACAATGTTACAACCAGTGTTAATGCAGTTGTCTACTACAGGGTAGTAGAACCGAACAGGGCGATAAATATTGTAGAGCAATATACGATGGCTACAGCGCAGCTGGCACAGACAACCCTGCGCAGTGTGGCTGGCCAGGCAGAACTGGATGAACTGCTGTCAGAAAGGGATAAGTTAAACCAGCAGGTACAGAGTATTCTGGATGAAGCTACAGATGCCTGGGGAATTAAAGTTACAGCCGTGGAAATCAAGGATGTTGTTATCCCCGAATCACTGCAAAAGGCTATTTCCCGGCAGGCTACGGCTGAAAGGGAAAGGCGGGCAGTTATTGTCCAGGCAGAAGGGGAAAAAGAAGCGGCAGGAAGGATTGCGGAAGCGGCAAGAATTCTAAATACCGAAGAAGGCGGTTTTTATGTCCGTCTATTGAGGACATTGCCAGAAATTGCCGGTCAGCAGGGTTCTATTATTGCTTTTCCACTGCCGATCGAGCTAAAGCATCTATTACCCGTAGCAATTGAAGCTGCTGGTAAAGTCCTTGATAACAAGGATGAAAGTAAGTAAGATGATTAAGTAGAAAAATAGATAAAAGTTATTGATCCTAAATCAAAGAGTGTATATAATAACTAAGCAGGGTCAATAACAATGCGAGCGTGGCGGAATGGCAGACGCGCTAGGTTCAGGACCTAGTGCCCGTAAGGGTGTGGAGGTTCAAATCCTCTCGCTCGCACCAAGCAAACAAAGGGTTTTTGGGGGTTGATACTATACCAAGAACCCTTTTTTTGTTAAATAAGCAGCCGCCAATATATTAACTGGTACGCCCCTGCTAATATTATAACTATGTGAGGCTGAATTTTACTGATAGAAGGGTAATCACCGCTATCAGTAGAATATAAATAAGTAGTAGTGCTATAAAAACTAATTATTATAAATTTGTGGAGGTATCGCCAATGAGAGAAGCAGTAATTGTAAGCGCAGTAAGAACTGCAGTGGGAACATTCGGTGGATCACTTAAAGATATCAGTGCGTCCGATTTGGGGGCAACAGTTATTAAGGCTGCTGTTGAGAAGGCCGGGATAGAAAGCAACCAGGTTGATGAAGTGTTGATGGGTTGCGTCTTACAGACTGCCCTTGGACAGAACGTAGCCAGGCAGTCAGCGATCAAGGCAGGCCTACCGGTTGAAATTCCCTGTACAACAATAAACAAGGTATGCGGATCTGGCTTGAAAACAGTTACTTCTGCTGCAGCGGCAATAATGACTGGGGAGTCCGATATCATTATAGCCGGCGGAACTGAAAATATGAGCGCCTCTCCCTATGCCGTCGCCGGGGCGCGCTGGGGCCTGCGCATGGGAGACAGCAGTATGACTGATGTAATGATCAAGGACGGGCTCTGGTGTGCTTTCAACGATTACCACATGGGAATAACTGCTGAGAACATAGCTGAACGCTATAATTTGACCAGGGAAATGCAAGACCAGTTTGCGCTAGGCAGCCAGGAAAAAGCGCATGCCGCAATCCAGGGAGGCAGGTTTAAAGATGAAATAGTACCGGTATCTGTTCCGCAAAGAAAAGGTGACCCGCTGGTATTTGATACAGATGAGCATCCCAGGATGACATCACTGGAAAAACTATCACAACTTCGTCCGGCTTTTAAAAAGGATGGAACTGTTACGGCCGGAAATGCATCAGGTATAAACGACAGTGCAGCAGCAGTTGTAGTTATGAGCGCAGATAAAGCTGAAGAACTTGACATTAAACCGCTTGTGGTTATTAAAGGTTATGCTTCTGCAGGAGTAAACCCGGAAATTATGGGGACCGGTCCGATTCCGGCAACCAGAAAAGCGCTTGATAGGGCAGGATGGAAAGTCGCAGACCTGGGGCTTATCGAGGCAAATGAAGCATTTGCGGCACAAGCATTGAGCGTTATGCAGGAGCTTGATTTAAATCCGGAGATTGTCAATGTTAATGGCGGGGCAATTGCCATTGGCCATCCAATCGGGGCCAGTGGCACAAGGGTGTTTGTAACCCTTATCCATGAAATGCTGAAAGGTGAAGCCAAAAAGGGGCTTGCAACGCTTTGCATTGGCGGAGGACAGGGGATTGCCTGTCTTGTTGAAAAAGTTTAATTAAAAGAGGTGTATTCGATGGCTGTTAACATGAAAGGTAAAGATTTAATATCGATCCATGATTTGAGCAGGGAAGAAGTTGATCAAATTTTAGAAACAAGCCAGATATTAAAAATGAAGCAAAAACTTGGCGAGCAATATCATCCTTTAAAAGGTAAAACACTGGGCATGATATTCCAAAAGTCTTCGACCAGGACCAGGGTATCCTTTGAAGTTGGCATGTTTCAGCTTGGAGGGCATGCCCTGTTTTTGAGCGCTAATGATTTACAGCTGAACCGGGGTGAAACGATTGCTGATACAGCAAGAAACCTGAGCCGCTACCTTGATGGTATCATGATTCGCACATTTGATCACCAGGACGTTGTTGATCTCGCCGAATATAGTTCCGTACCGGTCATCAACGGATTAACCGACCTCCTTCATCCCTGCCAGGTATTATCTGATCTATTTACCATCAAGGAGAAGAAACAAAACCTGGAAGGTTTGAAGCTTATATATATCGGGGATGGAAACAATATGGCACACTCCCTGATGTTCGGTGGAGCCAAGATGGGTATGCACGTTGTAATTTGTTCGCCTTCAGGCTTTGAACCGGATCCGGAGATTACCAGGTTATCAAGGGTAGATGCATCAAAATCGGGAGCGACGATCAGCATTGAGGATGATCCTGTAGAAGCGGTTAAAACAGCAGATGTTATCTACACTGATGTTTGGGCCAGCATGGGCATGGAGGATGAACATGAAGAGCGGCTTAGAAGTTTTGCCAGCTACCAGTTAAATAGTGAACTCCTGGAAAAAAGCAAGGAAGATGTAATAGTGATGCACTGCCTGCCTGCTCACCGGGGTGAGGAAATTACTGATGAAGTTATCGATGGACCTCATTCTATAGTATTTGACCAGGCAGAGAACAGGCTGCATGTTCAAAAAGCAATTATGGCTTTAACCATGTAAAGCAAAAGAAAGTGAGCGATTTTAAATGGTTGTCGGGAGAAACACCTCCAATCCTATAAGAATAGGATTGGATATGGGCGTATTCTCTGTGAAGGGTGTACTCTTAGTAAAAAACAAAATTCATACATTCAAAGTACCAACATCCGGGAAGCCGGTAGAGTCTGCGCAAAAATGTATTCAAGGGCTGCTCCCGGAAATTAAAACCCGGGTGGTCAAAATAGGGGTGATGGGTCAGAATGCGGGGCTCGTCTGTGATAACCTGGAGATAGAACCCGTTTTAGAAATTGAAGCCCTGAGGGAAGGACTAAATGAGCTAAAAGTAAATGCCGATTATGTTCTTTCCCTCGGGCATGAAAACATGCATTATCTCGAGCTCTCTCAAGATGCACAGGTCCGGTATTTCAGCAGGAATGGCCAGTGCGCTGCAGGAAGCGGCGCATTCTGGCACCAGCAGGCAACACGGATGGGCTACAATGACCGGGAGCTTGCAGAGATTGCTCTTGAAGCAGAATCTGCAGTTCCAATTTCGGGGCGGTGCGCAGTTTTTGCGAAATCTGACATGACGCACGCCATAAATGAAGGGGCTACTCAAAGCGCTGTATCTGCCGGTATGGCTAAAGCCCTGGTTGATAATATAATTACAGGTGTCGCCCAGAACAGGATTGATAAGCCTGGCAATTTAGCCCTCGTTGGTGGTGTAGCAAGCAATAAAGCAATTGTAAAATACATGGCTAAGAGCCTTGAAGCATTTGATATACCAGTTTTTATTCCAGAGCATCATGAGTATTTAAATGCAATAGGAGCTGCATTAAAAGGAACTGAAGTAGATATCTGCCTGCTTGGAAAAGATCGGCTGTCGACCCCTGTTTATAAGCCTCATAATCCGCTTCCTCCACTGGACCCGGATAAAGTTATATATGCCAAACCAGAAAATACACCTGGCAATCTTGATCTCTCTATTGTTTACATGGGAGTCGATTGTGGATCTGTATCGACAAAAACTGTGCTGGTTGACAGGAATGGACAAAAATTTGGCGGCATCTACCTGCCAACAACAGGCAAACCGGCTCTACAGGTTTTGGAGCTGATGAAGCAGGTAGAAATCAAGTATGGCCAAGCAATAGCAAATTCCGAGATAATTGCCTGTACAACTGGTTCTGGCAGGTTTCTTTCACAAAAAATGTTAAATGCTAATTATGCAGTAGATGAAATTACCTGTCAGGCCGAGGGTATTAAATCTTTATACCAGGATGAAGAAATACTTTCAATTATAGAAATCGGCGGTGAAGATTCCAAGTATATTCAGCTAAATAACGGCATTTTATTTGATTACAACATGAATCCCGTGTGTGCAGCAGGTACCGGTACGTTTCTGGAGAACCTTGCAGACCTTCTTCATGTAAGTGTGAAAAAAGAGTTTTCCGAAAAATCTTTTTCAGCTGATTATGCAATTGATCTTGGCGATATATGCACTTTAATCTCGCAATCTATTTTAGCTTCTGCATCTGCAAGGGGGCTGCCTTTGAATGAGCAGTTAGCCAGCCTTGCTTATTCTTCAGCACAGAACTACCTGAGCAAAACAGTTGATAAAAGATCTTTAAACGGTAAGCTTGTTTTTGCAGGAGCAACCGCAAAGAATCATGCCCTGGCAGCAGCCCTTGCTGCCGTGGCCGGGAAAGAAATACATATTCCCGCTGAACCGGAATTGACAGGAGCCCTGGGGAGCGCACTAATGGCAAGGAAATTTCATCTCCGGCGGGTTGAAAGCGATTATACTTTCCAAAATATAGAACGCTTAAAAGAGTTCAGTAATGAAAAGAAAACCTGTAAAGCTGAATGCAAGGATGAACACAGCTGTATGCTAAATATTATCAGCTTTTCAGACGGAGAAAAGTTTATTTATGGTGACCGCTGTGGTCGGTATTCAAGTATGGAAATCGGTCGAAAGCAGCATGAGATCGCAGATTACGGTGCGCTGCGACTGGAGTTAATGGAAAAGGCAGCGGAAACAACAAGTGGTGTCAGGTTAAAGATTGGAATTGCCAGGACCGGACTGTATTATGACTATTACCCTTTCTGGGCATCTTTTTTTAAAAACCTGGGTTGTGAAATCACACGCTCCAGTATTACGACTTCCAAAACCCTGAGTAGTGGGAAAAAAGCGCTGGATTCAGAGATGTGCTATCCCATGAAAATAATAGTCGGTCACTATAAGGAATTAACTGAGCTTAACCCGGATTACATTTTTCTCCCTGAAGTGGTAGATATGGAAGCTCTACCCTGGGCAACAGAATGGCCGCGGTCATTCACCTGCCCCTTGCTGCAGACGCTAAGGGGCACGGTTGAAAACTCCACTAAGCTTGACCCTGAGAGGTTATTATATGTTCAGCTAAACCACCGGCAGGGAATTCGCGGTTTGAAAGAGCAGTTGCGGCCGGTGGCAAAAAAGATCATGGGCAACCTGTTCGATGAAAAAGAATTTGTTCAGGCAATAAACTGCGCGCAGAAACAGCAGGAAAAATTTTTACGGCTTATCGCCAGGTCAG
>SLQM01000020.1 GCA_007131435.1 Syntrophomonadaceae bacterium | reverse complement strand
TGATTTAAGACTGGCCATGACGGCCACTATTCGTAAGTTTATGGCAGAAAATCCTGCTGAGTTTGACCCTAGGAAATACCTGGGCCCGGCAAGATCAGCAATAAAAGAAGTAGTGAAAAACAAGATCGTCAATGTCCTGGGTTGCGGCAACAAGGCCTAAGCGTGCTGGCATCGGCTTAAAGGCCAACTGAACGATTTGCTTGGTCCAACACACAGGTGGCAGGTTCAATATCAAAGTAACTTTTTATAGCTGCAGCAATTTCATTGCCTGCAGCTATAACTTTTTCTCGGTTGTTGTTTGAGAAACCGTCAATGGGGATAAAAATGTTTTTACTGTCAGCGGTCACCTTTCCCTGTTCGCTCTGGCGCCAGATCCACTTCCTGGTTTTTATGCTACTTCCCCTGGCATATACCAGCTCATCGGGATCCGGTATTTCTGGTTCATTGCCGCCAAAAGGGACAAAGTGATCGCCATCCCTGCTGAACCGCACCTCAATATCATCTTCTGTATCTTCAAAGTCGTGGGCACCCATTGGCAAGGTGTATTTCAACGAAATTGCATTGATCAGGTTTACAACCGGGTTGATATCCGGCAGGCTGCCGCCTTTTGCTATTCGGGCAGAGAGGGCTTCAACCGAACAGGGAAACTTGTTTGGGTTGACTCCTAAGGTTTTAAAAGCCTCGCGGTAAGGCAGGATATCAGGGTGCTCCTTGGGTTTAATATCCCCAAATTTATCCCGTGTTTCTTCTAACACTTTTTTTAGAAGGGCGTCTATTTCGTGGTTAGAACCTTCATTATTGATCCCCTTTGCCACGACTACCCCAAAACAAACATCCGGTAAAAGATCAAAGACTTTATCTTCGATGATGAACTGCATTTATCTGCACCCCTTGTTTATACTTGCAACTTCTTCTACCAAAGCTTAATCTATCGTAATGCTGAAAGTCAAGGGAAGTCAGGGCAAAGATACCCTGGACTTGCACTTTTTATATAGTAATTACCTCTTCATAGCGGGGCACAACTACCTTCATATTTGGGTATTTGGCATTTACCAGCTGAATAAAGTTGCTGGTATATACACGGCTGGATACCGGCGGGAAGGAGTTATCAAAATGGTGGAGGTAGAGTGCTTTCGGTTCCAGGCGATCGACAAATTTCATAGCATAGCTGTCCAGGTCGCTTCTCCCCTGGAAAGGTAAGGTTAACAGGTCTACATTTACCGGGTAATCCTCTAAACTATCCAGGTTGAGGCTTCCTAAGTGCAGTACCGTTTTCCCCCCGGCAGAAATCCCGTATACCAGGACATCCCCCTCAGGGTAGCGCTTTGCTAACCGCATTAGCTTTCTCAGCCTGTCCCTGTTGTTAAAGGAACGGCGGCTTAACAGGGTTTTAAAGATCAGGGGAAGATCAAACTTAATATGTGCCCCCTTGTAGACCTCAATTTCAAAAGGGCCCTTGACCATTTTTTTACCGGGTTGTATTATACCAATCCGATCTTTATCAACGCCTTCTCTTAAAAGATTGTCCGCTGCAACCTCACAGCAGTAGACAAGGGCATCTCCTGCTTTAAGAACCCTAGAGACATGCATGAGGTGATCAAAGTGGCCATGTGTGATAAAGATGTCGCCCATATTTGCAAGCTTTTCAATCGAAGATGAAGGTAGTTCCTGGTTCATAGGCAGGAATGGGTCAAAAAGTATTGAATAATCCTGATGGGAAAAAGATATGGAAGCTGTGCCAAACCACCTGATTTCCAAAGCTACCTCCTGTATAATGGGTTAAGGGTGTTACAGCAATTATATCACAGCAGCTGTAACCCGGACCGGGTATAATTATTATGAGCCTACATTAATCTGATAGGAGAGATTGCAGCATGAACTATGACGTGGAGTATATCAGGAATCAGTTTCCGGCATTAAAAGTAAAGGTAAATGGTTACCCAGCTGCTTATTTTGACGGGCCGGGTGGGACCCAGGTTCCGCAGCGGGTTATTGATGCTGTGGTTAACTATCTTACGGGCAGCAATGCCAATGCCGGCGGATTCTTTAAGACAAGCATGGAAAGCGACAGGATTATTAATGGGGCCCGTAAAGCAGTTGCCGATTTTCTCGGCTCTGACACGGATGAAATTGCATTCGGGCATAATACTACAACGCTTATGTATCAGCTCGCTCTGGCACTGGGTCGGGAAAAAGGAAAAAGAGATGAAATATTAATTACAGAAATTGATCACGAGTCCAACCGCGGCCCCTGGCTTGCCCTGGAAGAAAGGGGCTTTAATGTCCGTGAAGTTCGCTTTGATCCCGAAACCTGCACCCTTGATATGGAAGATTTTAAGAATAAACTTAACGATAAAACCCTGGTAGCAGCATTTAACTATGCTTCAAACGGGGTCGGTACTGTCAGTGACGTGAAGCAAATGGTTCACCTGGCCCACCAGTCAGGGGCGCTGACGGTAGTCGATGCGGTGCATTACGCCCTGCACGGTCCGATTGATGTAAAGGACCTGGATACTGATTATCTGCTTTGCTCTGCTTACAAGTTTTTCGGGCCCCACATTGGTATATTTTATGGCAAACGTGAACAATTTGAAAAGCTTCCCACGTACAGGCTGCGAGTGCAGTATGATAAAATTCCTTATCGTATGGAAACAGGTACACTAAACCATGAAGGAATCGCCGGGGCCGGTGAAGCCGTTGAATTTATAGCTGATATAGGCAAGCGATTTGGCAGTCAG
>SLQM01000228.1 GCA_007131435.1 Syntrophomonadaceae bacterium | reverse complement strand
GTAAAAGTAACTCGTGGCACAGACTGGTATTCTGCTGGCGGATGCTCTATGCCAAGTATATCGGCTGCAATAATAGCGCCCTGGTACAGGGCAACATGGGTAAGCATAGCTTTGCCGGTTACATCTCCCATGGCCCAGATTCCATCCGCTGCGCGCATCCGCTCATCGACTTCTATGAACTTTGCTGTGCTGTCAAGGCCGGCAGATTCAAGGCCTAGTTTGGCAAGGTCGGGTTTCCTGCCAGTAGCAATAACAAGGCGTTCAGATAGCAGCTCCGTGCCATCATCTAGCCGGGTAACAATTAAGTGATTGCGTGGCTCAACTTCTTTTGCCCTGGCCCCTTTGTGCACAATGATGCCATCTTCGGCAAAGGCTTCTTCTACTTTTTCAGAAGCTTCAGGCTCTTCTAGCCTCAACACCCGGTCACCGGGTTCTACAATTGTAACCCTGACCCCATACCTGGCCAGAACCTGGCCCAGCTCAGATCCGGTGGCGCCCCCACCTATAATAACTATTGATTCGGGTAGACTATCTGCCTCGATTATGTCATCAGTTGTCCAATAATCGACTTTAGCAAGACCGGTTATCGGAGGTATTACAGGTTTTGTTCCGGTTGCGATAACAACACCCTTCCTTGCAGTAAAACTTTTACCATTCACCGAAACAGTACGAGGCCCCGTAAACTTACCTTCTCCATGGATCAGTCTTCCGCCACGTTTCTCAAATCTTTCAACACCGCCTTCATCACTCCACCCTCCGGTTAACTGGCGAACTAGTCCTGCTATCTTGCTCCAGTCGGAGGAAGTTTTAGCTTCACCGGACATACTGCCAACTCTTTCAGATTCCTTCAACAAGTTTGCCGCACGCACCATCATCTTTGATGGCAGGCAACCGTAAAATGGACATGTCCCTCCTACCAGTTTTGATTCAATTCCAACTACTTCAAGCCCTGCATCCAGCAAACGTAATGCAAGATCTTCTCCACTGGTTCCTACGCCAAGCATGATAATATCAGTATCACTATCCTGGCTGGCTATTTGATTAACATTGCTATTCATTAGTAAAACCTCCCTAATGATTTTGATAATTAGCTTGTGATAATAAAAATTCTTTCGAAATAGTCTGTTCTTTTCACGTGAACATCTAATTATCATTATATTATAATTATAACATATTGACAGGTAACTTCAACCTTGGGACCGATAACAAAAATGGCCCCTTGATTCATGCAGGTTTATTATTTACCGGTGCCCGCAAGGTTTATAGAAAAGTAGGGCATTGTTGTATAGCCTTAAATGTTTACTGTGATATGATATGTAAAAAGAGTTATTGCTTAAAGGCTTCAATAGCTATTTAACTTAGAAGTTTTGATGGTAAAAGGAAAGCAAAACTAGATATAAGGTTCTTTGACTTTGCTTGGAGGTCTAAAAAATGGGTTTTATGGATGAAGCAATCAGTGAAGCGCTGAAAAGTTTAGAAGCAGGCGGCATTCCAATTGGTTCTGTGCTGGTTCATAACAATAAGGTTATAGGCCGGGGACATAACCAGCGTATTCAGAAAGAAAGCGCCATTTTGCATGGTGAAATGGATGCCCTGGAAAATGCAGGCCGTCAACCTGCCGCAGTTTATCAAAAATCTGTTTTGTATACAACACTATCACCCTGCCCGATGTGCAGCGGAGCAATTTTGCTGTATAAAATACCGCATGTTGTGATCGGTGAAAATGTTAATTATATGGGTGATGAAGAGCTGCTTGAGGCGAGAGGAGTCAAGGTAGAGGTGCTCCAGGATGAAAGGTGCATTGAGATGATGAATGATTTTATAAAAAGCAACTCCTCACTCTGGAATGAAGATATCGGTGTTTAAACAAGTATTATGCTATATGAATTCAAGTATACTTCGAGGTGTAGTATTTATGAAAAAAGGTCAGGATCACTACAGGGGTTGCCTGCTGGGTGGTGCAGCAGGTGATGCCCTCGGCGCTGCAGTTGAATTCCTGGGTATCGATGCCATCAGGGAAAAATTTGGTGAACCGGGTATTACTGAACTTCAGTGTTCCGAGTCAGGTTATGCAGAAATTACCGATGATACACAGATGGCCCTGTTTACTGCAGAGGGAATACTAAGAGCGATTTCCAGGGGTAAGGAGAGAGGTATATGGCATCCGTCCACTGTTATCTACTATGCTTACCAGAGGTGGCTGGTAACCCAGGGTTACTCGAAATATGAAGAGTATGATTGGATCTATAATGGGTGGCTGCTGGGAGTACCAGGGCTGCATGCCCAGAGAGCCCCTGGCAATACCTGCCTATCAGCACTGCTAAGCAGGAAAATGGGTACAATTGAGAACCCTATTAATAACAGCAAGGGCTGTGGTGGTATTATGCGGGTGGCTCCCGTGGCTTTGGCTTTAAAAAGTTTAAACCATGACCAGGAATTTATATTTCAAACCGGGGCTGAATCGGCGGCTATAACCCACGGGCACCCCTCTGGTTACCTGTCGGCTGGAGTGCTATCATCCATAATCGCTTCAATTCTAGATGGGCTCGGCCTTCATGAAGCGGTCAGCAATGTGCTTGTAATTCTTAAGAATTATCATGGCCATCAAGAGTGCTCTGATGCGCTGCTGAAAGCTATTGAAATGGCCGACAGAGGCCTGGAAGATTTTAAAGCAATAAAGGAACTCGGTGAAGGCTGGGTCGGTGAAGAGGCCCTGGCAATTGCCGTTTTCTGTGCTTTGAAATACAGTTATGATTACCGTAAAGCGGTAACAGCCTCTGTAAACCACAGCGGGGACAGCGACAGCACCGGGTCGATTACCGGGAATATTTTAGGCGCCAGTCTTGGGCTAAGCAGCATTCCTGCAGACTGGCTTGATAAGCTCGAGTTAAGAGAAGTTATAACGCGGGCAGCCGATGATCTGCTTACCGGTCACCGTGATGATGAGGTCTGGTGGGAACGTTATCCCGGGTTTTAATACGCCCTGCAAGCAAGAGACAGGGAAATTGATTGGTTTTTATCATAGCAATTGGTATTTGTTCTATCCTAGCAAGCTTCTTATGAGGAGAATTGCAATTGTTTACCACTGCGCATAAGATTTTCACCCACGATTCAAGGGATATGAAGCACCTGGATGATCACAGTATCGACCTGGTTATTACGTCACCGCCCTACCCAATGATAGAAATGTGGGACAATCAGTTTTGTAGTATAGATCCATCCATAAAAGATTATCTTAATGCAGCAGACGGTCCCAAAGCATTCGAATTGATGCATAGGATTCTTGATGATGTGTGGGCAGAACTTTTCCGGGTAATGAAAAATGGCGCTTTTGCCTGTGTAAATATTGGCGATGCAGTGAGAACTATAAACAGCAAATTCCAGTTATACCCCAATCATTCAAGGATTCAGGGCAAATTTGTTGAAATAGGCTTTGACGTGCTTCCTCTTATCTTGTGGCGCAAACAGACAAATGCGCCTAACAAGTTTATGGGTTCTGGCATGCTGCCGGCAGGGGCTTATGTAACCCTGGAGCACGAATACATATTGATTTTTAGAAAAGGGGGAAAACGGGAATTTAAAACTGCAGCACAAAAAGAGAAAAGAATGCAAAGCAGCTTTTTTTGGGAAGAAAGAAATACCTGGTTTTCTGATCTTTGGGATTTAAAAGGGGCCAGGCAGGATACAAATAACAGGAATATGCGTAAACGGAGCGCTGCTTTTCCCCTGATGTTGCCATTTCGTTTGATTAACATGTATTCATTGAGCGGTGATGCTGTACTTGATCCTTTCATGGGAACAGGCACTACTATACTTGCCGCCATAGCAGCTGCGAGAAATAGTATTGGTTTTGAACTGGAAAGCTCTTTTTCACAGTACCTTTGCGAAATTATACAGGAAGATATATCAGCTTTAAGAAAAGTAAATGTTGATAGAATCAAAGACCACCTGGACTTTATCAGCCGCTGTAAAGATAGAGGCCAAGAGTTAAAACATTTGAACTCGTATTTTGGATTTCCGGTAATGACCGCCCAGGAAAAGGAGTTAAAACTAAGCTTTGTAAAAGAAATTGATGAGCTTCAAAGCAACCTGTTCCAGGCTTCTTATTTTAATGATCACCAAATAAAGAATATTCGGCCGGAAGAGATGTCGCTTGATTCTTTTGATCCTGAAAGTTTTATACAGAACACTATTGCATTTGAGCCTGAATAAACTGGCACTTCCACTCAGGTGAAACGGTTTGAAGGTTTTAATTAAGAGTGTTTAATTTTAAGCCCTTTAACAAAGGAGCAAACTTTGAATTGACAAGAGATGCAGAAGAGGTTAAAGGCTATATAAGAAATTTTGTCTTCAGAGAAAATGATAATCTCACACTTTTCCCCTCAGAAAATCATACCCTGGTTGAGCAGGTAAATATTAACGAGACCAGGGTTGATAAGTATGTCAATGAATATTGGACAGCCAAGCAAAGGCAGTCATCTTCAATTCATGAGATTTCTTACAGGGCTTGCTTTAAAGCCCAGCTTCCGCGCTTTTTTATAGAACTTTTAACCGAACCGAACGATAGGGTATACGACCCCTTCAGCGGGAGGGGAACTACGGTTATTGAAGCAGGAATGTTTGGCAGAAACATTATTTCCAATGACATTAACCCTTTAAGTAAGATTATTACCTTGCCCCGGCTCTGTATACCTGAAGCAGCTTTGATTGAGCAAAGAATTACTGAAATACCTTTCTACAGTAATAAGAAGGCAGATATTGACCTGTCCATGTTTTATCATCCTGCAACTGAGGCAGAGATAGTTTCTTTAAAAGATTATTTACATGAAAAAGCTTTAACTGCCAGGGAAGATGATGTTGATCGCTGGATTAGGATGGTTGCAACAAACCGTTTAACCGGTCATTCAACCGGGTTTTTTTCAGTTTATACGCTTCCACCAAATCAAGCCGTTAGCCAGGAAAGCCAGGTAAAGATCAATGCCAGGCGTAATCAAAGGCCAGAGTACAGGGATACAAAAAAAATCATTAAACGTAAAACGTTAGCTCTTCAAAATAAAATGAGAGGGGAGGAAATCTATAATTTGCGCAATGCGGCTAAGTCTGCTCTTTTTATTGAAAAGGATGCCCGCGAAACTGAAGAAATTGAAGATAACGCTGTAAGCTTAACTGTTACCTCTCCACCTTTTCTTGATATAGTTCAATATTCCAAGGATAATTGGCTGCGCTGCTGGTTTAACAATATTGATTCTGAAGCTATAGAGCAAAGAATAACTATGGCAAAAAAGATTGAAGATTGGTCGGCTGTAATGGGAGCAGTATTCAAGCAGTTTTACCGCATAACAAAGCCGGGTGGTTGGGTGGCATTTGAAGTGGGAGAGGTAAGAGGTGGGAGGATTAAAATGGAAGAATATGTAATACCTTTAGGGTGGAAAGCTGGTTTCAACTGTATTGGTGTAATCGTTAACCTTCAGGAATTTACAAAGACTTCTAACATCTGGGGGATTAAAAATAACAGTATCGGAACCAACACAAACAGGATTGTCCTATTTCAAAAAGAATAGCATCCAGGGGAAGCCATAAATATTTGGTGACAATTTATATAGATAAACACAAAAATTAAACTAAGAGGTGATTAATGGATGGAAAGAAAATTCAATCATGAATTAATGACCGAAATCAAGGAAAGGTGGTCTCCAAGGGCTTTTAGCGACAATCCAGTTCCCGAAGAAGATCTGATGGCCCTGCTTGAAGCGGCCAGGTATGCCCCTTCATGCAGCAATGAGCAGCCCTGGCGGTTTGTCGTTGCTGCTGATCAAGAAAAACTTGCCAGGATGAGAGAAGTTTTGGATTCAGGAAATCAGAAATGGGCTAACCATGCGCCTGTACTAATACTGGTTGCGGCAGAAAAGAAATTTCTAAAGAAAGGGACTGATAATCGCTGGTGCTGCTTTGATGCCGGAACCGCATGGGGCTACCTGTCTCTTGAAGCACAGCGCCGCGGCCTTATTACTCATGGCATGGGTGGCTTTAGTGTGGATAAGGTGCGCGAAACTTTTAATATTTCCGATCGTTATGAGGTTATAGCAGTTATCGCGGTTGGCTATTACGGAAATAAGGACCAGTTAAGTGAATATAACCGGGATCGCGAGCATCCGGGTACAAGAAAAGAAATTGAAGAACTTCTGCTCTAAAAGAACGGGCCATAGCGGAAATTACAATTTGAGACTACTAGTTTTTGAGGTTTGCTGTGCTTGGAATTACTGCCTATTGTTTTTAAGAATGTTTTGTGATAAGATTCTGCAAGAAAAGTCATATACTGTATACTAACCAAAATCCGGTGTAGTCATGTAAAAGACGCCGGTTCTTTTTTGTAAAGGAAAATATTTATGGCCACCAGACCCCTGAATCTTGTAGAAGGTAATATACCAAGGACTCTTTTTTCGCTATCCTATCCGTCAATGCTCGGCATGGGCTTTTACATGGTTTATGATCTTGTCGATCTGTTTTGGATAGGTATGATATCAACAGAAGCCATCGCTGGGGTAACTGTATTTTCTGCTCTCTTCTGGGTGGTCAGCGCCTTAAATGATGTAATCGGGCAGAGTTCAATTTCTTTGATTTCCCAGAACCACAGCCGAAAGGACAAATTGGCTACCAATCTTTCCATAGAGCAAACTATTACCTTTAAATTTTTTGTTGCTTTTATTGCTGCCCTGCTGATCGCTATTTTTATGGAGCCGATACTCAGTCTTTTTTCTGAAGATCAGGCTGTTGTCAATGCAGCCACTGATTATGGATACCTGCGCCTTTTCTTTTTACCGGTAATGTTTGCTTCATACTCGGTAGGAACAGCCTTAAGATGTATTGGCGATGCAAAAACGCCTATGAAGATCATGTTCTTTTCCAGCTTCTTAAATATTACCCTTGATCCCTTGCTAATCTTTGAAACCGTACCTTTCACTTCAATTCCCGGGGCTGGCCTGGGAGTATTCGGGGCCGCTGTTGCAACAGTAATTTCTGAGAGCCTGGGGTTTTTAATCGGCATGTTTTACCTGTTTAGCGGTAGAGCTGGAGTTAATCCCAGGTTTAAAGGTTTATTTTGCCTTCACTGGCCCACTGACAGAAAGCTTTTAACGATTGGGCTGCCGATCGGCATAGAGTCTTTTCTGCGCCATCTTTCGAATCTTGTTGTTCTGCAGTTTGTAGCTCTTTATGGCACAACCGCCCTGGCCGCCGGGGGGATCGGAACGCGCCTGCTGGGATTTATTTTTATACCTCTTTTCGGGCTGCACATGGCGGCAGCTGCCATGATCGGTCAAAATCTTGGCATAAATAATCTGGAGCGGGCAGTTAAAACAGCAAAAACAGCAGGATTATTTGGTGCATTATTTGCTATCGGGTTTGGATTGATTTGTATTTTATTTGGTGAACAGATGATTGGAGTATTTGATTCATCCCCTGAAATAATGGAGATGGGTGCAGCACTGCTAAAAATTGTATCAGTAGGATTGGTTCCGCTCGGATTTACTTACGGCCTGTCAGCATGCTTTGGAGGCTCAGGGCACAACAGTCCTTTTGCTGTTGCAAGCCTTACAGCAAGGTGGTTGTTACAGCTGCCTTTATTAATTGTGGCAGTACATGTATTTAACATGCCTATCATTGTAGTCTGGATATCATATGCGCTTGCTGATATAGCTGAATCAGTTATACTTTATCTTTTCTATAAGCAGGGCAAATGGATGCTGAGAAGAGTTTACTAACATAGTAAAAGAAAGATGAATTTACCTTTAAAGGCCGCTTATCAGCTACATCCCAAGCGAATCTAACCAGCAGGATAAATAGCAGTTATCAAAGAAATAAAAAATATTTAATAGAAATAAGAAACGGACCATTTTAAGAAAAGAGGTATTTTTAATATTGGGATTATGCCCGTTCAGTCTCTGAAGAAAATAACTGGCCTGTATAGAGGCCTGCTATCCTGGCCATTATAGTTGTAACAAATATCTGCCTGCATTTACAGCTTAAAGCTTTACTTGAGCCTAATACCAGCAATAATATACCCGGTGATAATTTATTATCTTAGAAAGGAGGGTATATGGTGCTTCCATAGCCGGCCTGCTTGAACTCTCTCCTGCGTTTGAATGGGTAGGGGCTTAACTAAGTGAAACCTATTTTATCCCCAATGGCAGGGAGAAGGGCCCGATTTGTCAACCTGCCTTACCTGATATTCAGCTTTTTCAAGCGTTGCTGCAGGTTTTGGCGGGACATACCTAAAACCCGAGCTGTCTTGGTAATATTATTATTGTTTTTTGACATCGCCCTGCTTATTATCTCGGACTCGACCTGCATCAGTATATTTTTGAGGTTGTCTTGATCCTGGTCAGCTTTGATAATTTGCTTAAAATCGTTGATTGGCGCATTATATTTTTTTAGCAGGTGGGGAGGAATATGCCTGAGTTCTAGAGTGAAAGCATCTTCTTCAGCATAGTTCATGGCATGTTCTACTGCATGCTGCAGTTCACGGACGTTGCCGGGCCAGGTATGCTGCTTGAAAAGGTTAACAACTTCCGGGGAAATTTCTACAACCTTTTTATTCATGATCTTGTTAATTGCTCTTACAAATGAATTGACCAGCAGTGGTATGTCGGACATGCGTTCGCGCAGGGGTGGAATGGTGAGTGTTACAACAGCCAGGCGGTAATATAGATCCTGGCGTAGACGATTATTTTTTATTGCTTCCTGGGGATCGCTATTAATGGCACTGATAATGCGAGGATTAACCCTGATATCCGATTTGCCGCCCAGGCGGCGGACCATCTTTGATTCAAGTACCCTGAGCAGCTTGCTTTGCAGGGCGATATCCATCGAACTGATTTCATCAAGAAACAGGGTTCCCTGGTTGGCCTCTTCAAAGAGTCCGGTTTTATCTTCAGCACCGGTAAAAGCTCCTTTCACTGTGCCAAACAGCACACTTTCCAGAAGTGTTTCCGGGATAGCTGCGCAGTTAACTGCCACAAATGGCCCTTTAGCCCTCAGGCTATGATTATGAATGCTCTGGGCAAAAAGCTCTTTGCCTGTTCCTGTTTCGCCATAAATTAATAGAGGCGACATATTAACGGCTATGCGTTGTGCCAACTGAACAGCGTTTCTTTGTGGGGCGCTTTCCCCGATGATATTTTTAAAAGTATAGCGGGTCCCGTTTTTACTGACATTTGAATACAGCTGACGCTGAAGATTAATTACAGTATCTACAAGCTGTTTGCTGCTGGTAATGTTGCTGTTAACCGATATCGCCCCTATTATCTCGGAACCATTAAATATCGGGTAAGTATTGGTGATGATATTGATTTCTGTTCCTTTTTTGGAATAATAGGTGATATGCCTGTTTTTAATAGCCTTGCCTTTTTTCAGCACTTTAAGCAGTATACTGCTTTCTTCATCAAGCCTGTAAGCTTCGCTGATATGTTTCCCGATCACATTTTCTGCCCTGTTGTTTTCTATCTGTTCAAGGGCAGAAGAATAAAAAACAGTAATACCGTCCCGGTCAACAATGTGAATTCCATCCTCGATAATGTTAAGCGCTTTTGCCAGTACCTCAGCCTGGATTTTTTGATCAGAAAAGAAAACGTTATTTTGAACTTCCTGCCTGTTCATTATTCACACCGCCCTGGTGCAAGATATACTTGCGGTTTGCCTGTTTTTCTTTTATTAAAAGATTTTCTATGCCTCTATTCTATCGCAATTATTTTTGCATGCAAGAAATATTTGCGTTCCAGGTTGTTTGATCCACAAAAAATGGTGAAAAAGGGGCATTAATTAACATATTTTGGCAAATAATGTTCCAAGAAGCTTATAAATCTGGCATTACATTTGCAGTATACTTATTTGTAGTACAATATCATGATTTTTAGAGGAGGATTTCGAAGTTGGCAAACATGGAATACCTGAAAGATAAACCAGTAGCAGTTCTTGGCGCCGGAGCGGTTGGGAAAGCGCAGGCTGCAGATTGCGCTTTGGCTGGTGCCAGGGTTCATTTATGTGATTTACCCCCCTTTTCGGAAAAAACATTATTTGGTGTAAAGGAAAGTGGTATTAACTTTTATGGGATGCAGCTAAATCTCCACAGCTTTGAACGTTCCGGAATTGCCCGCATGGAGATGGTGACCGAAGTTGTAGCCGAAGCGGTAAAAGGGGCAGGGCTGGTAGTAATTACAACCCCTGCTTTCGGCCACAGGGCTTTTTTTGAGAAGCTCATACCCGCTTTGGAAGATGGAATGGTAATCCACATATTCCCGGATAACTTTGGTTCCATATTACTGCGCAAAATGATGAGAGAGGCAGGCTGTGATAAAAAAGTGATCGTTGGCGGATGGTCAAGTTCCCCCTACGGCAGCAGGGTTGATATTAAAGGGGGAGTTGTTTTGCCAAAGATCCGCGTATATTACAGGGCGATTACCCTACGTGGCGCAGCAATGCCCATGGCCGACCAGGATGCTTTCTTAGAGAGCGCAAAGTACCTGGGTTCCATGGATTGTGTAACGAAAAATGATGGAATAGACCCGGGAGATACGGCTCTTGATATCGGTTTTAGTAATGTGAACCCTGTCCTGCACTGCCCTGGCACAATTCTCGGCGTTGGAGTAATGGAAAACTGGGGTGTGATTTACGGTAACGAGAAATATGAATACTCCATTTACTCACATGCATACTGCCCGTCAATTGCCAAAGTGCAATACTCATTCTACCTGGAGCAATGCGAATTAGCCGATGCCATCGGGGTGGGAATACAGCGTTTTGAAAAGAAACAGTTTTTTCACAGGGAAAGTATCCTGG
>SLQM01000241.1 GCA_007131435.1 Syntrophomonadaceae bacterium | reverse complement strand
TTTGTGATTTACAAGCATGCCCTAAAAAACGCCCTCATTCCGGTTGTCACCGTTATCGGGATTGAAATGGGCATGCTCTTATCAGGCACTGTCCTGGCCGAAACTGTATTTGCAGTAAATGGTATGGGACGCCTGGCAATTGACGCTATCAGGGCCCGCGATTTTCCCCTGGTCCAGGGGATAGTGCTAATATTTGCCCTGATCTTTGTATTCGTAAACCTGTTGGTTGATATATCCTATCGCTACCTGAATAAGCGAATTGAACTGAATTAATATTATTGACTGATGAAAGAGGTGTGATGCTTGAAACAGCCTGAATCCATATTAAATATAAATAACCTGTGCACCACTTTTTTCACCGAAGAAGGGGAAGTAAGGGCTGTTGACGGGGTTAGCCTGGCAGTGCCGAAAGGTGAAACACTGGGTGTTGTAGGTGAATCAGGCTGTGGTAAAAGTGTTATGGCCCTGTCCATTCTTGGGCTGGTTGACAAACCGGGAAGAGTAGTTGGCGGGGAAATCATGTTTAAGGGCATGAATTTAGCAGGAAAAAGTGAAAAGGAAATGCTTCAAATCAGGGGCAACCAGATATCGATGATTTTCCAGGAGCCGATGACTTCCCTAAACCCTGTTTTTACTATTGGAGAACAGATTCGGGAAGCTTTTCGTATCCATCAAAAGCTGGGTAAAAAAGAAGCATCAAAAAAGTCCCTGGAAATGCTAAAGCTGGTCGGCATTGCTTCACCGGAAGAGAGAATGAAACAGTATCCCTTTGAACTATCAGGAGGGATGAGGCAAAGGGTAATGATTGCCATGGCCCTGGCCTGTGTTCCCGAGCTGCTAATTGCCGATGAACCGACTACGGCCCTTGATGTTACCATCCAGGCCCAGATTTTAGATTTAATCAAGGAACTGCAGCAGAAACTTGGCATGTCAGTTATTATTATTACCCACGACTTAGGTATTGTCGCAGAAACCTGCAGCTATGTTGCTGTAATGTACTGCGGCAGTATAGTTGAATATGCAGATGTTGATACACTTTTTAATCAACCCAGGCACCCCTATACAGCAGGACTCTTTAATTCTTTACCGCGTCCTGATATCGACAAGGAAGAACTTGAAGCGATAAAGGGAGCTGTCCCCAGCCCGGCAGAGATGCCCGAAGGCTGCCGTTTTGCACCCCGCTGTCCTTATGCAGAAGATATTTGCAGGGAAACGTACCCGGATTTGATTAAACTGGAAGGAAACAACCTTGTGCGCTGCCTGATTTACACAAGCGGCTGGCAGGGGGCGAAAGAGGTGGTCTACTATGGCTGCTAAAGAGCTGCTCAGGGTAGAAAACCTGAAAAAATATTATCCCATCAAGGGCGGTTTCCTGGGGCGCACAGTAAACTTTGTCAAGGCTGTAGATGATATTTCTTTTACCGTCAATGAAGGTGAAACTGTCAGCCTGGTCGGGGAGTCGGGTTGTGGAAAATCTACAGCCGGCAGGGCCATTTTGCATCTTGAAAAACCGACTGCCGGTGAAGTTATATTTGAAGAGGTGAACCTTACAACACTGTCCAGGGATGAGCTAAGAAAAATTCGAAAAGATATGCAGATTGTTTTCCAGGATCCCTTTGCCTCACTAAACCCCCGCCAGACAGTAGCCCAGGTGCTGGAAGAAGCCATGTATATACAAAACATAGTGCCGCCGGAAGGAAAAAGGGAAAGAGTGCTTGATCTTCTGTCTAAGGTCGGGCTTGCCCCTTACCAGGCTGATCGTTACCCCCATGAGTTCAGCGGAGGCCAGCGGCAGCGGATAGGGGTTGCCAGGGCGCTATCGCTCAACCCCAGGCTGATTATTTGTGACGAGGCTGTTTCTGCCCTTGATGTATCGATCAGGGCCCAGATACTGAACCTGCTAAAGAGCCTGCAGAGGGAATTTCACCTTACTTACCTGTTTATATCACATGACCTTGGCGTTGTGCGTCATATCTCCGATCGGATAATAGTCATGTACCTGGGTCGAATTATGGAAATAGCCGATAAGCATTCACTTTTCGACAACCCCCGGCACCCTTATACCAGGGCCCTCTTATCGGCCATCCCTGTGCCCAGGCCTGGTAGTAAAAAAGAGCGCATCATGCTTGAAGGGGATGTTCCTTCTGCCATCGATCCACCCCAGGGCTGCAGGTTCCATACCCGCTGCCCCTATGTAAAAGATAACTGCAGGAAAGACGTGCCAGAGCTACGATCGGCGGAGACAAATGGCGGCAGCCACCTGGTTGCGTGCCACTACTTTGAAGAAATCTAAACTTCAAGAAAAGCTCATACTCCGCAGATAGCGAAGTTAGCAGCCAGTAACTGTGTATCAAGTTATCAAGTTATTTTTAGATTGTCTGCTAAATAGCGAGAGGATATGATAATAGTGGATTTCAGGATAGTAGAAAGAGTTTTTTCCGAGGATGAAAATTGCCCCACTGTAATGATCGCTAATATTTACAGCACCACCGATGTAAAGGCCAACCTAAACAAGATGGAAGAAATAATTGAGATTGCGCACCGCAAGAAAGTTAATATCCTTATTTTCCCAGAACTCAGTGTTACCGGGTATGTATGGAAGTCACAAGATCCTGAAGAAGTGAAAGATTTGCTGCTGGAAGGCGAGAATACAAGGATCAAAAAATGGCTTGACCACACGAAGGCCAGCCTGACAGAAGGTGAAGGGGGCCTGGAATATATTATTTATGGCAATACCCGTATCAGGGATGATAAACTC
>SLQM01000145.1 GCA_007131435.1 Syntrophomonadaceae bacterium | reverse complement strand
GCGCTGCCTGAGTTTATCCTTTTACCGGCAGCTTTCTGGAGAGCACGTGCTTTACTGGTCCAGGGTAAAACTGCCATGGCAGAAGAAGAGTTAAGAAATATTGGTATTCATCCTGAAGTAGCTGAAATAAAAGGAGGTTCAGAGGCAGGTCATCTTATCCTGTGCCGTATTCTGATGTCTAAACCCGGTACCGCTAATACTTATAATGCCGGCAGGCTGTTAGAAATGGTTGAAAATGTCGCCAGGGAGGGTGAAAATAAGCATATTCTCATGGAAGCTTTACTGATCAAAGCTATTTTAAAGAAGCGTTCTGGAGATCTTGATGGCGCAGACAGGGAATTAATGGCAGCGCTGGAAGAAGGGTATGTTTCAGGCTATTACCAGGTATTCCTGGACGAGGGAAGAACGCTTCAGCAAATAGTAAAAAGTTTGCTTTCAAGTTTGGAAAATAATACTGGTAAAGCCAGCCCGGATCTTAATGATTTTATACGGAACATTTACCGGGACCTGACAATTGCAGGGCAGCAGAAAAAGAGTTCTAAAGAGGAAGGGCAACAGCCTGAGAACCTGTCTGCCAGACAGCAGGCAGCGCTGAAGGAAGGTGAATTATCCGCAGGGCGCGGGCCTGTTGAAAATTTAAGCGAAAGAGAGCTTGAAATCCTTGAACTGCTGGGAAGGGGTATGTCTAACCAGCAAATTGCGGAAGAACTGTTTCTATCCCTGGGAACGGTTAAGTGGCATACCAGCAATATTTACAGCAAAATGGAGGTGAAGAGTCGGGCCCAGGCTGTTGCCCTGGCCCGAAGCTATAATCTTATCAACTGATAATGCAGCTGCTGACCGTACCCAAATTTTGTCACATCAGGGTTTACATCAAACTGGTCATGTTTCAGGTGATCAAAACCTGAAAAAAGAAACCGTCCCCGTTTCAGGTGTCCCCGTTTCAGGGGTGTGAGCTGGCAATCTGCATAAATTTTTGTATATCCTTCCTGATCAGGTCCAGGGAAGCTTTCCAGAAGGCAGTGGAATTGACATTGATGCCAACACTTTTGGCTGCTTCCAATATGGATTTTTGCCCCGATATCTGGAGCAGTTTTTTGTAGTCTTCTAAAAAGCTTTTGCCCTTTTCCAGGCTGAGTCTATATAGGCCGAGGGCGAAGAGCAGGCCGAAAGCATATGGGAAGTTGTAATAGTTTTCTTCAACTTCATAATAGTGAGGTTTGGCCAGCCACATGTAGGGGTGATAATAGTCTTCGTGCAGGGAGTTCCCGTATACCTGCTGTTGAGCTTCGCTCATCATGGAATTCAGATCCTGCACGCTCAGCACTGATTCCTTTCTCGCCTTGAAAAGGTTATCTTCAAATATGAAGCGGCTGTAGATCTCCACAATATACTGTCCGGCTTCTGAGATCCTGTTTTCTAAAATAGTTAAGGCTTCATCGCCTGTGCTTTCTTCCAGGGCCGCTTTACAGATCACCGTTTCGCTGAATATCGAAGCCGTTTCAGCTAAGGGCAGGGGGTAATCAGAATTTAGTATGCCTTCACTTTTTAAGCAGTAAGCATGATATGCATGACCAAGTTCGTGGGCCAGGGTAGTCATATCGGTAAAACTTCCGGTGAAATTAAGCAGGATTCGGCTTTCTTCCAGCGGCTTGATGCTGTAACAGAAGGCGCCACCGCTCTTTCCGTCCCTTGGGTCTGAATCGATCCAGTTTTTTTCAAATGCTATCTTGTAGAGGCTGCCCATTTCAGGGCTGAAGGCTGATATTTTCTCCAAAATAAAATCTTTAGCTTCGTCATATGAGAAGCGAATATCTGTTTTTCCAACCGGGGCATAGAGATCATAAAACGGCAGGGTGTCCATTTCCCCAAGCAACCTTGCTTTAAAGCGGTAATAGTCATGGTATTCGGGTAAAAAATCAACAATTGCTTCATGCATCGACTGCAGGGTTTCCATTTCCATGCGTGTATTAAAAAGCGTTTCTTCAAGGGGGCTGTAAAAGCCCCGTTTTTCACTAAGAGTTATTACCTCGCCTTTGATGCCATTAAGGGCGGCGGCAACCGGTTCTTCGATCAATTTATAGGCCTCCAGCTCTGCTTCAAAGCCATTTTTTCTTGCCCTGCTGTCTTTGCTGTAGGCCAGGTTTCTAACCTCCGGCAGGGGGAGAATTTTTTCCTGCCCATCCACTTCAACCTTTACCGGCAGGGTCGAGGTAAGTTTTTGCTGCAGCTTGGACCAGGCCCCGGAACCTGTTCTTTTTAGCTCTGCAGCAATTGCTTCTTCCTTTTCTGATAGCAAATAGCGGCTTTTATCAATTTCCTGTGCCAGGTAAAAGCTGTGCTCTTTGAGCAGTTCTGTTTTATTAACCAGTTCTGATTTGTCCTTAACGGTTTTTATCCATCTCCTGAAACGAACCTGGGGTTCAGTTAAACGGGCGGAAGTTTTTTCCAGGTTCTCAAAAACCTTGAATGCTTCTTCGTCACGGCTGTTGTTGCTGGCTTTAAGGTAAGTATAGGCCATAAGCTTCGAATATATAGTTTTATAATCAGCAAGCAGCGTCAGGTATTTTTCAACTGCCGTTTCACTGTCCTGGCAGTCTGCAGGGCTAAACTGTTCCAGCAAGTCCAGCGAATGCCCAAGCCTTTTCATGTCTGTTTTAAAAGTATGGTCAGAAAATTTCGGGTAGATTCCGGTAAGATCCCACTGCATAGACATTTACATACCACCTTTTCCTAAACTAAGTTCCACTTCTAAAAGGATGTTAAACAGT
>SLQM01000203.1 GCA_007131435.1 Syntrophomonadaceae bacterium | reverse complement strand
TAAAAAAGAAGGAAATTGAGATAGCGGGTAGAATAATTATATTTACTATATTTAGAATTATAAAAAACAGCCGAAAGGGGGTAAAATATAAAATAATTACAAAACTATAGACGAAGACGGAATTATGTTTATATTTAAGGAGGTGATACGCGGATGAAGGATTATAAGCTGGAGGTGTGGGTTACGACAATTTGCTTTATACTTGTCGCCATTACCGGCGGTTTTTTTAGTTCTTTTGTGGTAATTTTAAATGAACGGTTTTTTGACCAGGTGCCAACACCTGAAGGGCTGGTAGCATTTTATGGAGAGACCATGTTTGTTATAAAGGAGAACTTGACAGTTTTAGGTTTTCCGCTTCACTACTTTTTACTGATTATGTTTAGTTGGATTGGAGTGACCATTTTAGGCGCTATCTGGTGCCTGGTGATGGACCGTTTGGAGGAAAGACAAAAAGCTTAGTTGAAGGGAGGGATATTTAGTTCATGGAACCTAGAGGTGAAGTTTTTGTATTAGGCTTGGTATTAAGTATTGTCGTGCTTATTATTTCTGTTATGATCAGCGTCTGGGCCCGCCGCTTTACCCGCAACCTGGGCGATTATTATGTGGCAGGACGCAGTATTGGCGCTGTGAATAATGGATTGGCCATGGTATCACTGGCCCTCAGTTTAACAACGTTTATCGGTTTAACCGCTCTTATTATTGAAGGTGTTTATATAGCTGTTGCCGTTTATGCATCCTTTACAGCTGCTTTTATCGGCTTGATGATCCTTGCTGCTCCTTACCTGCGACGCCATAAATCATTTACAACGATGGCTTTCATTTCTGAAAGGTACGGCAGCAAGTCTTTGCGTTACATGTCGGTTATTGTAATGATGATAGTCAGTGTGCTTTACCTGGCCGGCAATCTGAAAGGTATAGGTATTGTTTTCTATTTCTTACTTGGTGTGCCTGAAGTTGTTGGAATCGTAGTCGGGGGTCTTGTTGTAACCCTTTATGTTACCCTGGGCGGAATGTACGGGGTTACCTATAACCAGACATTCCAAACCATAGTTCTCTTATTCTGCCTGTTGTTTCCGGTGGCAATTGTATTAAGAACACTTGGTGCTTCAGGATGGTTCTTCCCGCCCCTGGGCTACGGGGATATGGTTCCCGATATGATCTCTTTCGTGCCCCACTATTTCTGGGCGATGGTGGAGCACCCGATAACCTACATTGCCATCTTCCTTGGCTCATTTTTCGGAATAATCGGCTTGCCGCACTTTGTAATGCGCTTCTTTACAGTGCGTGATGCCAGGGAAGCCCGGTGGAGTACAGTTATCTGTGTTTTCCTGGTTGGGCTTGTAAATACCACTGTATATGCAACCGGTTTTGCCGCTGTTTACTTTATGCAAACTACAGCCGGTATGGATCTAACTCCCGCAGCTTATGACTACATGGTCTTTATCCTGGTCGAAGCGCTTGCCGGGGAGGGATGGTTAGCCCTGGCAGTTGCCGGTTCTGTTGCTGCCGGTCTTTCCACGGTTTCAGGGCTATTGTTGATCATGGGAGCAGGCCTTGTTCATGACCTGTACGGAGAAATGAAGCCGGAAGTCGATGACGAGAAGAAACTTAAATTGTCATATGCTGCCATGTTCGTTGTTGGTGTCCTGGTTATCCTTTTCTCCCTGAACCCGCCTGAATTTATCTTAAAGGCGATCATGTGGTCCTTCGGGATTGCCGCTGCCGGCCTTGGGGTCCCGATAGTGCTCGGTATCTGGTGGAAACGCACCAACAAGTATGGCGTAGGGGCAGGCATGGTAGTCGGTTCGCTAATCGGTCTACTGGGCTGGATTATGATTGATTACATGGGCATGAACCCTGTAGACATTCCGTTCCCCTTCTTTGCCAAGTACCTTTACGGCCCGATGGGCTGGATCAAGGTTACCGTTTTAGCTGTAACTTTTTCCTTTATCTTAACTGTGGTTGTTTCATGGTTAACCCCGCCACCACCGCAGGAGTTGCAGCGCCAGGTAGATGAAATGCACGGTTGGCAGGATTATGACGAAAAGCGTTATAATGGCAAAGGGCTGCCGATAACAATTTTAGTTATCTGTGTATTTCTACTCTGGTTTATGACAACGCTTTACGACGTTTTCCCCAAGTAACCCACAAACCGGGGGAGCCATCTGTGATGCTGGCTTCCCCGGTGTCATAAAATCTGCAGGAGGTGATGGCTTTATGGAGAATTGGGAAAAGCTAAGTAAAATGCCTTATAAAGAGATTAAAGAAATGCAGAATCGAAAGCTGCGCGCTTTTATTGCCAACCAGATTTATCTTTACAGCCCATATTACAGCAATCTTTTAAAGGAGCAGAATATCGATCCATTTAAAGTAAAGGGAATTGATGATTTGCGGCACCTGCCCTTTACCTATAAATGGGATATAGCCCCAACGGATGAAGAACCCCAGAAGGCTAAAGATTTTATTATTCGCCCTGATGAGGAAGTTACAGAAAAATACGGCCACCTGGCTAAAATGTCGATGACCGGCGGTAAAGCCGTGGTGGAGGAAAAAGTTTATGATTTTAAGCCGGTTCATATCCATTTTACTACTGGCAGGACAGCGCTACCAACCCCATTTGTATATTCAAAAAAGGACCTGGAGAACTTGCGTGAATCTGGTGCCCGCCTGCTGGACGTATTCCAGGTAACCAGTGAAGATAGAGTTGTAAACTGTTTTCCCTTTGCGCCCCACCTGGCTTTCTGGCAGACCTTTTTTGCCGGTGAAAAAGCCAATGTTCCCGGTTTTCACAGCGGTGGGGGTAAAATTGTCGGGACTAACAACCTGATGGATGCTTTTGAATATATCCGCCCAACGGTTTCCGTCTTTATTCCCGGTTACTGCTACTATTTCTTACGTGAAGCGGTAAAGCAGGGCAGGGATTTTTCGTCAGTGAAGAAAATCTTCTTCGGTGGGGAAAGAGTACCGCCGGGATTAAAAGATAAGATTAAAGAGCTTTTTAAGCAGCTCGGTGCAGAAGAAGTGATGGTTCTCGCTACCTACGGTATGACTGAAGCAAAAGTGGCCTGGGCTGAATGTCCTTCACATGATGAGTATCACGGGTACCACCTCTATCCCGATATGGAAATATTTGAAACAATTGATCCGGAAAGTGGTGAACCTGTCGGTGAAGGTGAAGAAGGTGAAATAGTTTATACTGCCCTGGACTGGAGAGGTACAGCAGTCCTTAGATACCGGACTGGTGATATAGCCAAGGGCGGGATACTTTTCGAGCCCTGTCCTAACTGCGGTAGGACTGTCCCGAGAATAAGCTCAAATATTCAGCGCAAATCTGAGCTGAAAGAATTTAGCATGACCAAGGTTAAAGGTACCCTTGTTAACCTGAATAACTTCTTCCCCCTGATGATGAGCCATCCGGATGTTGAAGAGTGGCAGGTTGAAATGCGCAAGCGCAATGACGATCCATTTGACCTTGACGAAATTTATCTTTATGTAGCAACAAAAGGTGAGATAGATCGAGAGAAATTTATTGCCGATATAAAGCAGAAGGTGCTCAGGGATACAGAGGTCTCCTTAACTGATATTATTTTCAAATCAGTTCCTGAACTTGTATCTCAACTGGGCATGGAAACAGAACTGAAAGAAAAGCGAATTCTTGATAACAGGCCAACTTAATAGGCAATATTGATTTATGAAAGGAGGCAGAGTATGCAGGCGTGGAGTAAAGTCAGCAAGATGCCGGCAGCTGCCATAAAAAAAATGCAGGATGAACTTCTGCAAAAAATGGTTAATGATGAAATGGCAGCCAGGCATCCTTACTACCGTGAGCTGTTTAAACAAGAGAGTATCAATCCTGTAGATATCAAGTCAACGGAAGATCTGAAAAAAATACCTTTTACAGAAAAAAAGGATATCCTTCCTCCGGAAGGAGAACCCTTGCATCCCAAAAAATTTGTTCTGGAACCTCCTGCCGAGGGCGAACAGAAAACAAAGAAAAAAGGGTTTTCATTGTTCGGTAAAAAAGAAGAAGGGCCAAAACCGGAAGATTATAAGTTTTATACTATATATTTTTCCGCAGGCAGAACTGCAAAACCAATCCCAATTGAGTATACCCATTATGATCTTGATAATCTGAAAGAAATTGGGGCCAGGTCTTTTGACATTATGGGTATAACCAGGGACGACACCATGATTAATGCATTTACATACGCTCCCAATGTTCATTTTTGGCAGATGTTTTATAGTACCATAGGAATTGGCTCTACTGCCCTCCAGGCGGGTGGGGGGAAAGTGCTTGGATTGGAAAAAATCCTTAAAGCAATGGATAGTATGGAAGCACCTGCCCTCTCTATTGCACCGGGTTATGGCAGATTTGCCCTGCTAACGCTTGACCATTTCGGATTTAGCGCTGCTAACCTGGAACGCATTGTAACTGGTATTGATTTTGTTCCCATGGAAGCGGTTAACAGTATTCAGAAACTGATGGAATCGCTCGGTGCTGCCGATACGAAGGTTCAGCGGCTTTATTTTAATTCGGAAGCAAAAGCAGGATGGGCTGAATGTGCACCTGATCATGGGTACCACCTCAACCCTGATCATATCTATGTTGAAATTGTAGATCCGGAAAGTAGCGATGTCCTTGGAGAAGGACAAAGGGGAGAGGTTGTTATAACCCACCTCGATGCGCGTGGTACAGTATTCCTGAGGTATAAAACTGGGGATATTGCTGGTGGAGGTATAACTACTGAACCCTGCCCCGGCTGCAAGAGAACTGTTCCCCGTATTTTGGGGGACATTGAGCGCAAGCATTTTATTTACAATTTAAAAGGCAAGGATGGCGAAGTTGTATTTAATGCTAACCAGCTGAGAAAACACATGTATTCTCATGATGATGTTTTGCTCTGGTATGTAGAAATCAACAGCGAAAACTCTGCAGATGCCCTGAAACTGGTTGTAAAAGGCGTATCAGGCAGCGATGAGGATGCACTGCATAAAGCTCTTACCCAGGAAGTATCTGAAAAATTCAAGCTACCTGTTACAGTTGAAGCAAGTACTTTAGATGCAATTACCAATAAAATTGGCCTGGAGAAGTTTATTACAGAGCAGGTTATTTTCGACAATCGCGGTTCCTGATAGCCTGGATTAATTCTTTGAAAGCCCCTGTCCATGACGGGGGCTTTTCTTTTTCCTTAAGTGAAAAGTGGTGTTCCAAAGCTTTTCATTATCTATTTATGATGGTATAATTGGAAAGTGAAGCGCTGTTATTATTTCAATATAATTCAAAATGTTTCAAAAGAGAGGCAGGTGTGAAGTTGAATAATTTGCCAGAGCCGATTAACCTGAATACCATAGCTGATAACCTGGCAGACGCTGTTTTCCTGGTTGATCGCGATATTAATGTAGCATGGCTGAACAAAGTTGCTGAAGAGTTTTTTCACACAGAATCGGAAAAAGCTGTTGGTCAGAAAATAACCGATCTTACGGCAATAACAAAACTTGAGGAACTACTTAGAGATGTTTATGAGCAGCAGGAAGCACTGAAATGTTCTTATGAAGAAGCTTCGGTTAAGGTTAAGCGTCTTGATCAACGCTATTTTTTCAAGATAGCAATTAACCCTATATTCCATCAGGATGAACTTTGGGGAGCGCTGGTGCAGCTTACAGATGTAACTCGTTTTCATGAAATGGAAAAGATAAAAACTGATTTTGTTTCAATTGTTTCTCACGAATTTCGCACCCCTCTTACGACAATCATTGTCGGTGTAGAAATGTTGAAGGAAGGTATGCTGGGCGATTTAACTCCCAGGGGTAAGGAAGTGTTGGAAGCGATTGGTTCTGACTGTGAAAGGCTGAACAGGTTAATCGATAATTTGATGGAGCTATCACGAATTGAGTCAGGAACAATTTATGTGGAAGCAGAACCTACTGATGTTGACGACTTGATTAACGAAGCCGTACGGCCCATGAAGATCCAGGCGGAAAAACAGGATGTTGAATTGATTACTGACCTGCCGCCTAAGTTGCCTCCGGTTGCAGCTGATTTTAACAAGGCAGTATGGGTTCTTACCAACCTGGTTGGCAATGCAATGCGCTATACAGAACCTGGCGGCAAGATAACAGTAAGGGTCCGTCAGCGCGGCAAAAGGCACTTTTTCTCAGTTGAGGATACCGGCAGCGGTATTTCTAAAGAAAATCTTGATAAAATTTTCCGCAAATATGTCCAGGTAAGCGGTTCAGGCAAAAAAGGTACGGGCGGGGTTGGGCTCGGCCTGGCAATTGCTAAGGATATTGTAATGGCACACGGCGGTGAAATATGGGTTGACAGTGAAGTTGGCAAAGGGACAACTTTTACTTTTACTTTTCCTGTATACCAGGGTGGTGAATCTGTAACACTACCGAATTCTGAAAGAAATGGAGAATAAGAAATGGCAAAAAGAGTACTGCTTGTCGAAGATGAAAAAAATGTTATTTTAGGTGTTCGTACCTGCCTCGATGCTGTTGGTTATGATATTGAAATAGTTGAAGACGGGCAAGAGGCGCTTGATGCCGTTAACAGGGAATATCCAGACTTAATTTTACTCGATTTACTGCTGCCCAAAGTTGATGGGTTTGAAGTGCTTAAAACCCTTAAAGAAAATGAAGATACAGCTTCTATCCCTGTAATAGTACTTACTGCAAAGGCTGAAGATGAAGATCGGCAGAGAGTTATGGATCTTGGCGCTGATAACTATATGACCAAACCTTTCAAACCCCAGGAGCTTTGGGATGTGCTTAAGCAATACCTTTCTGAATAAATGCCAATATTAAATGTATATTCTAGCTATAAAGGCACAGCTTGCTGTGCCTTTATAAAATATAGCCAACATAATCATATGGAGGTTAATGGTGATATTTAAAAGTAAATATAGTTTTGAGCAGGGCCCTATTCGACCGCCGAATGAAGCTAATAGTCTGCTGGTCAGGGTAACCCGTAACTGTCCCTGGAACAAATGTCTTTTTTGTCCTGTTTACAAAGGTGAAAAATTTAGCAGGCGTAGTGTTGAAGAAATTATGGACGACCTAGCTGCTATGGAGTCTGCTCACAAAAAAGTCAGGGAAGTATCTGAAGAGCAAGGGTTCGGAGGAATAATTAACCGCCAGGTAACAGCATATATACAGGCTAATTACCCCGAACTTTTCTCAATTGCATACTGGCAGTATCATGGTGGGGAAAACGTATTTTTGCAGGATGGTGACAGCCTGCTATTACCGGTTGATGATTTGGTAAAAGTTTTAAAAACGATCAAAGATAAATTTCCATCGGTCAAGCGTATTACAACCTATTCCCGCTCACGGACCATATTACGGCGAACATTAAACGAGCTGATAAAACTAAAAGAATCCGGGTTGAAACGTATTCACGTTGGTTTGGAAAGTGGAAATGATCGAGTATTGGAGTATATGGAAAAAGGGGTAACCGGAGATCAGCATATCGAAGCGGGTAAACTCTTAAAAAGTGCGGGTCTCTCACTTAGTGAATACGTCATACTTGGCCTGGGAGGGGAAAAACTTTGGAAAGAGCATGCTCTTGATACGGCTAACGTATTAAATAGTATTAACCCTGATTTTATCAGGGTCAGAACCCTGGCAGTTCCCAAGTCAAGCCCGCTTTACAAGAAGGTAGCAAGGGGTGAATTTATACTTTTAAATGATGATCAGGTTGTCAGGGAAGAGGCTTTGTTTATAGAAAACCTAAATAATATTGAGAGCAGGTTTTTTAGTGACCATATATTAAACTTACTTGAAGAAGTGTGTGGTAATTTTCCGGAAGATAAAAACCTTATGCTCGCTATTATAAACAGGTATCTTTCTTTAGGTGATGAAATGCGCGATATTTTCAAACTTGGACGGAGAACAGGATACTTCAGGCGCCTTGGTGACCTTGAAAACAGCAGCCTTGCAGTACCTGTAAAACAGCTTTATAATCAACTGCAAAAAGAAAATATGAGTGTAGATAACTATATACAGCAGCTAATGCTAAGATTTATTTAAATGGCGGTGAAAACAATTCGCGTAGCAATTCTTATTTTGGAAATCCATATACCCGGAAAAACATCGCTTAAAGCTAAGCGGCAGGTAATAAAAAGCCTGGTTCAGCGCCTGCGTAATAAATACAATGTTTCTGTATCTGAAATTGGCAGCCAGGATTTGTGGCAAAAGTCAGAACTGGGAATTGCTGCGGTTTGTTACAACGGCTCAGGTGCGGATAGCATTACTGGAACAATAATCAACTTTATCGAAGAAGAAAACGGAATAGATATTATAACTGCCAGAACAGAAATATATTAAATGGAGAATGCTATTCATGGCACCTCTTGATAAAATAACTGAAATCGCACAGCATTTTGCCGGGCTTTCAACAAAACCGGGAGATGTTGTTATTGATGCTACCGCCGGCAATGGTTTGGATACATTTTTTTTGGCAAAGAAAGTGGGCAAGGGGGGAAAGGTTTATTCTTTTGACATACAAAAAGAAGCGCTGCAAAAAACAAGGGATAGGTTAAGCAATGCCGGCCTGAACCAAAGAGTAGAGCTTATTCATACCGGGCATGAGGATATGGCAACATATGTTACAGAAAAAGTTTCTGTGGTAATGTATAATCTAGGTTATTTGCCAGGTGGCAATAAGGAGATAACTACAAAAAGCTATACATCAATTAGAAGCCTGGAACAGGCTCTAAATCTTTTAAAAAACAGTGGTTTGGTCACCATTGTCCTGTATCCGGGGCATGAAGAAGGTTGCCTGGAATGTAAAGAAATAATCAGTTATACTGCTAACCTTGCAGCAAATGATTACCTTGTTTATCACCTGCAGGTTACTAACCGTCCTGGTAATCCTCCTGAATTATTATTAATTAAAAAAACTTTTTCCTGAAGCGACAGGCGGCGAAAGGGTTTTAACCGTTTTTTGTCGAAAAGGTGTTAGAATAATTCTGAATAGGGGTTTAAAAACTGGAACATAACTGGCTTTTGGTTGAAAGAGAACTATCCCTGGTTAATGAAGGACTGAGGGGTATTGTTGAATGTGCTGGCCCTGAAATAAATGCAGTCGGTGATTACATTTTTAATGGTTCCGGAAAAAGAATCCGCCCGGCTCTTTTCTTGACCGCGGCATATCGTGTTGACGTTAGCTCTGATCACCTAATAGATGCGGCTATTGCACTTGAGCTAATTCATACCGCTTCCCTGCTTCATGATGATGTAATTGACCAGGCGGCGATTCGCCGGGGTAAAGAAGCAGTTCATGTTAAGTGGGGCAATAAAATATCTGTATTAAGTGGCGATTATCTTTTGAGCCAGGCTTTTAAAATTCTTGTAAACTATAATAAGCCTGAGCTGCTGGAGGTAGTAGTAGATATTGTAGAAAAAATGTCTGAAGGGGAAATAGAGCAGGCATTTGCCAGTATTGACAGTAACAATTTAGAATCACGTTATTTCCAGTGGATCGGGAAGAAGAGCGCAGCCTTTTTTTCTGGTTGTTGTAAAGCAGGTAGCCTGATGAGGGATGGCAGCAAGGAAGAGCAGGCAGCCTGGATGGAATATGGCTATAACCTTGGGATGGCCTTTCAACTCATAGATGATCTATTGGACTACACAGGCAAAAAAAGTATAACCGGAAAACCACTATATGGTGATTTAAATAACCGGGTTATTACCTTGCCGCTGATCAGGACAATTAATGTTTCATCTATGAATAAACCGGTAAATGAACATTTTATTACTGACACGGCAACTTCCAGCCAGATTGGAGAGGTTGCACAGGCAGTAATAGATGGTGAGGGTCCGCACTATACTTACCAAAAGGCTGAATATTATGTGGAATGTGCGGCAGCCTTAATTGATGATTTAAACCCTGAATCGGAAGAACAAAAAGCTATTCTTAAGCAAATACCCAGGGATGTATTAATGCGCCGTAACTAATTGACCGGCTATGGAGGATGAGCAGATGCCAGATCGAAATATTTCTAAATCAGTTGTTAAGAGGTTGCCAGTTTATCTTCGAATATTAGATCAGCTGATCCAACGAAAAATAGATTTGGTTTCTTCTAAAGAGCTTAGTAATGAATCAGGTTTTACCGCAGAACAAATCCGCAAAGATCTGGCCTATTTCGGAGCATTCGGAACCCGGGGGGCTGGTTACAACACAGTTTATCTACGTGAAAGAATAGTTAAAATCATTGGTTTGGATAAAAGGATTGAGACAGTAATTATTGGTGCCGGAAACCTTGGTACTGCTCTAACACGTTACAACTCAAGTAAAAACCCTTATGTAGATGTTGTAGCCGTATTTGACCAGGATCCCCGCCTGATAGGCAAACAGATCGGGGAAATCGAAATCTCTGCTCTTTCCGAACTGCCTGAGTATATAAATAGTAATAACATAAAGGTAGCGATTATTGCAGTCCCGGCAGGAGCTGCCCAGGAAGTAGCTGACATTGTAGTTGAAGCTGGTGTAAAAGCTATACTAAATTTTGCACCTGTTAAACTCAGGGTACCGGATGATATTCATGTTCACAATGCAGACTTGACTATTGAGTTACAAAGTCTGATTTACTATAGTTCTGGTGAAGAAGAAAGATTAAACCGCCTGAAAAAAGAACCAGACAAAGGGAAATCACCCAAAACTCTCTCACTTGAATAAGACTACTACTCTTTATAAATTTTTTTCTGAGCAACCCTTATTCTATTGACTTTTATAAAATGCTTTTGTATACTTATTTATGCACATGGAGCTGTGGTGTAGTCGGTTAACATATCGGCCTGTCAAGCCGAAGACCGCGGGTTCGAGTCCCGTCAGCTCCGCCATTTGGCCGAGATAGCTCAGTCGGTAGAGCAGCGGACTGAAAATCCGCGTGTCGGCAGTTCAATTCTGCCTCTCGGCACCAGTTTGCGGGAGTAGCTCAGTGGTAGAGCATCGCCTTGCCAAGG
>SLQM01000153.1 GCA_007131435.1 Syntrophomonadaceae bacterium | reverse complement strand
GAGGTAAGACAACATTATTAAAACTACTAAACCACATGGTTGATTATAACCAGGGAGAAATACTGTATCAGGGAAAAGAGTTAAAAGCTCTTGATGCGGTCATGCATAGAAGAAAGGTGGTACTTCTGCCCCAGGACCCGGTGGTTTTCCCGGGGAATATTAAGGAAAATCTGCTGGCTGGATTATTATACTCAGGTAAAGAGCCTGTTGAAGATCAAGAATTGCTCGATGCACTGCAGTCGGTCAGCCTGGCGAAAAAGCTGGATGAAGATGCTGATAAATTATCAGGTGGTGAAAAACAGCGTCTCGCATTGGCCAGGGTATTACTAATGGATCCGGAAGTGCTGTTACTGGATGAACCAACTTCTGCCCTTGATGAAGATACTGAAAACATTATAACGGAGTATATAAGCAGTTTCCTGAAAAGGGGAGGAAAAACTATAGTTATGGTAACTCATTCCAGGCAGTTGGCAAAAAGCCTGGGAAGTACAATAATAACTGTAAGAAATTCTTCGGTTACAGGTGTTGAGAAGGTGAGCGGGTAATGGATGGGATAATTGAGATCGGTCCGTCAGGTTTGCTGTTTGCCTATGGTTTTTTGATATTAATTTTATTTCTCACCAGCAAACAGGGCATTGGGAAAGAAAAGGAGATTATTATTTCCACCATCAGGATGACCCTGCAGCTTATTTTAATGGGTTACTTACTGGTCTATATTTTTGATCAAAGCAGCGCCATTATTACCATCCTTATTTTTACTATAATGGTTGTCTTTGCTATCCGCAATATTTTTTCCAGGGTCAAAAAACCGATTAATAAAAGACTGCGCAGGGTTGTTGTTCTTTCCATGATTTTAGGAACTGTAATAACAACATTTTACTTTTTGCTGCTGGTAATTAGCCTTGATCCCTGGTATGAACCTCGCTACTTTATTCCCATTGCCGGGATGGTTATCGGCAACTCAATGACCGGGATTGCCCTGGGTACAGAACGTTTGCTTGGAGAAATGAGATCCAGGAAGCAGCTTGTTGAAGGTGCGCTAATGCTGGGCGCTACACCCAGGGACGCTACAATGAATATCACCAGGGATGTATTTACTTCTGCCATTATGCCTACAATAAACTCAATGGTTGGAATGGGCATTATTTTTTTACCCGGGATGATGACCGGTCAGATTCTTGCCGGTATATCTCCCCTAGTAGCGATAGAATATCAAATTGCTATCATGCTTGGTATCCTGGGTGCAGTTTCTATAACCCTTTTTATGCTGACCAGGCTTGGTTACCAGACATTCTTTAATAAATGGAGCCAGCTTGAAGATATGGAGTAATAAATAATGAGAATTGAAAACCTGAAGAGTGACATAAACAGCTATTTAGAAAGCAGCCCCTTGAACAGTGTGGAAGAGCTGGCTATTGATAAAATATTTACTGATCCCCTGCTGGCTATTGCGGATGCCGGGGACTTGCTGTTTGAAAAAATGAAGGACCCTTCCATAATTGGAGAACACTTTTTACTCCCTGAAGATTGGCTGCCCGGGGCAAAGTCTGTTATATCCTACTTTATCCCATTTTCTGAACAGGTTCGCAGCGCCAACCGCAAGCAAGGAGTGCCTGCAAAAGAATGGGTTTATGGACGTTATGAAGGAGAACAATTTAACGAGTCACTAAGACAATTCGTTGTTGAATATATTAATAGTACTGGCGAAGGGAAAGCCCTGGCCCCCATGTTGGATAGCCGTTTCCAAATAATTGAACGGTTAAGCAGCAACTGGTCTGAAAGGCATGCCGCTTATATAGCCGGACTGGGCACTTTTTCACTTAGCAGATCACTTATCACTCCGAAAGGTTGTGCAGGCCGGTATGGCAGCATTATTACAACATTAATTCTTCCCGTTACTGCTCGTTCATATAACGGTTTGTACGAGCATTGTAATTTCTGTGGTGAATGTATAAACCGTTGTCCTGTAAAAGCGATCAGCAATCCGCGCAAGGACAAAATTGCTGGAATGGATAAAGCTGTTTGTGCAGATTACAGCAGGAATGTGATTTTCCCCCGCTTTAGACCCAGGCATGGTTGCGGCAAATGCCAGACAGCAGTTCCTTGTGAAGATAGAATACCTGATATAATATAAATAGAGGAAAATAGATATGGAAAAAAGAGCCAAAGAGTTTATTGAAGCAATCACAAGTTATAATCCCCTGGCTATCTATATACCTGGATCTCCAGATCCCGATGCAATTGCATCAGCTTATGCGATAAAAATGATTCTCAAAAATTATTCAATCGCTGCGGATATTTTTACCGAAAAAAAATTGTCACTACCCCAGAATAAAGCCTTTGTTGAAAGGCTTAAGATACCCATTTATTTTGATAAAACTGTTAATCTTGATAAATACGAAGCATATATAGTGCCTGATTTTCAAAACAACCTGGTTGAAAGCATTGGTGATGCAATCCCCTGTGCTGCCCATATAGATCACCACAGCAGGTCAAAAAGCGCTATAAAATGTAATTTTTCCCTGATTGAGAAAAATGTTGGATCTACCAGCACTTTGATTGCACTGATGCTTAAAAATTATGATTTGGATTTTTCTGAAAAAGAAAGATCAAAAGTAGCTACCGCCCTTACTTTTGGCATCCAAACCGATACAGATAAGTACAACCATATTACGGACCTTGACTTTGAAGCGCTCAGTTATCTTTCAGAATACGTGGATAATAATATTTTAAAAGATTTAAATGACATGCCGCTTTCACCGGAACTGCTTGTTTATTACAATCGAGCTAAGGGCAATGAAACGGTTTATAAGGACTGGGGCTTTTTTGGGATAGGCTATGTTGATGCTAAGCACAGGGACATGATTGCCATAACGGCAGATATGATCCTCAAAAAATCTGAATTTAGCACGATAGCGGTTTATGCCCTGGTTGAAAACCAGCGCAAGGGAGAACTAAACCTTGATGTATCGCTGAGGACTAAAAACAACAAAGTTGATCTTAACAGGATAATAAAAAGGATTACACCGTCAGGTGGAGGAAGGCAGTTTAAAGGCGCTTACCAGGTCAAGCTAAACTATTTTTTAAGTGCACCTGACAGGGGTATGCTCTGGTCGGTTGTAGAAGCAACCACCCTGGAAACTTTACGTAAAAGTAGAGATATGCTATATATAACAGGCCTTGAAAAATTTTATGGCAACCTGAAAAGCAAAATAAGTTCCGTTTTAAAACGAAAAACTGGTGAGGAGTAAATAATAATATTTCATTTATCTTCTTTATATTTCACGCAAATATGTTTTAATGATACAATATATGCATAAACCCAGACGAGGCCGGAGCTGTTTTCGGCCTATATATATGGTCCTGTTAATTATTCAGCAAAGGAGCAGACATGATGAAAAAGGTAATGGTGTTAGGTGTAGGTGCCCAGGGCAGTATTATCGCCAGAAGGCTAATGGAAGAGGAGAAGGTAGAAGAGGTAATTTGTGCTGACTATGATCAGAAGGCAGCGGAGGAAAGTGCCAAGTTTTCGCCAAAGGGCAAAGCTTTGCAGATTGATGCAAGGAATGTGAATGATATTGTCAAGGCCGCTGAAGGCTGCGAACTGATTGTTAACGGTCTACCCCCGGACTTTAACATGACCGTGATGGATGCCTGCCTTGAAGTGAAAGCCAATTACCAGGACCTGGCTTCAGGTCCGGTCGAAGATATGGAATTTATTCCTGCTGTTGAAAGGCAGCTTGGCAGGTCAATAGAATTTGAAACTGCAGGCCTTTCGGCTTTATTTAACACCGGTTCTGCGCCTGGCATGGCGAATATTATTACACGTGAAGCCTGTGAGCTTTTTGATACCGTTGATACCATAACGATTTGTGTTTACGACGGCATGTGGTCGAATAAATTTATCCCTTTCTGGTGGTCACCTGAAACTGCATTTGGCGACATGGCCGCAGAAGGAGTTATATATGAAAACAAAAAATTTGTGAAGGTGCCTCCGTTTAACAATCCCGAATACATGGAATTTAAGGGCCTTGGAGAAAGGCTGATGTTCGATCACGAACATGAAGAACCGGTTACTATGGGCCTGCTTGGCGATAAATACCTTAAAGGTGTTAGCAATGTTTATTTCAGGTATGGTGGCCCGGGTTGCGAGTTGGCCAGGTATTTCTGGAAGATGGGTCTGCTTTCCGAAGAGGCAGTGGAAGTAAAAGGGCAAAAGGTCGTGCCAATGGATTTAATTGCTAAACTTACCCCGCCGGCTCCCAAGTATGAAGATGAAATAAAGGCTGTCCTTGAAGAGGGGATGATCAGCGAAGAAGGCGCTTTCCTGGTAAGGGTTGATGGCCAAAGTGAAGGCAGGGAGACCAGGGTGGATGCATACTTCATCGCCCCCGGTTTACAGGAATCATTTGAGCTGGCCGGGGTTACCCATGAAACTTACGGCACAGGACAGTGTGCTTTTCTTTTCACGAAGATGTTTGTTAACGGCAAGGTTAAGGCTAAAGGTGTATTTCCGCCTGAAGCGCTTGATGAAGAAGAGCGCAGGTATTATTTTGAAGAAGCAGAAAAACTGAAGCTTTATGTTGAATTTAACGTGGAATACCAGTTATAAAGCGGCCAGGCTATGAAACCTGCTGCTTATCCACTAGGGCAGTTTGACAATTAATAATTCACCGGTCGGCGTAATATCTTTTTAATAGTTATCCGACCGGTATTTTTTTACAAATCATCGCAGGGGGTTTGCCGGGTCAAATTAAAGCAGGTTTTTCCGGGCATAAAAATGGCTGGGGCGGTAGGATTCGAACCTACGCATGCGGATTCCAAAGACCCGTGCCTTACCGCTTGGCCACGCCCCAGCAATAGTCAATTAACTTATATGGGGTGAGTGATGGGATTCGAACCCACGGCCTCCAGGGCCACAACCTGGCGCTCTAACCAACTGAGCTACACCCACCATATTCTGTTTATGCGCTGTTAATTTTAGCATGAGGCAATATAAAAGTCAACGCTGGCGGGGATAAAAACAAAAATAATTAATGCTTAGCCTAAACACGATGATGCAAGTTATCGTTAATTATGCTATTTTATTATAAGCAGTTATAGTTCAGGCAAGTTGTTATGATTTTTATTTTTGAAAGGTAAGGTGTTGTTGATGCGTTTTATAAGTGGACGACTATTAATCGGCCTGGCAATCCTGGTTGTCGGAGTGTTACTGCTCTTAAACAATTTAGGTTTGGGCATTGAAATTGAAATAAGACAGGTGTTACGTTTGTGGCCGGTCATTCCCCTGATCCTTGGCTTAAACTGGCTATTTTTATCTTTTGGGTCAACCTCCGCAGGGGAAGGAAAAAGAATCTATTTCTCCTGGGCTCAATTTATCACAGCCCTCATAGTCACAGCCATTGGTGTAATTTATCTTGGACGTAACCTGGGCCTTTTTGAGGTTGATACCAGGCTGTTTTTCAACATTATCTGGCCCGTGGTATTGATTTTGATTGGGGTAAGCCTGCTGCGAGGCAAAACAGGCAGTGAGGGAAGCGGGGGACGCTTTGCTGTTATGAGCGGAATTAACCTGGGCGGGAAGCAGGTCTGGAAACTAGAGAGCGGAAGCTACTTTGCCTTAATGGGTGGAATTGATATGGATTTATCACATGCAGAAATTGAAGAAGGAGAGACCATCCTTGATCTAACGGCAATTATGGGTGGGATTACCATCAAGGCGCCAATTGACCTGGCGATAATCTATGATGGATCAGCAATCCTTGGAGGAGTAACCCTTTTTGGTCAGGAAGACGGGGGTATCGTTGGCGGGCGCAGGATTGAACACAACCTGTCGGAGGATACTAAAAAAATTATCCGCATCCAGGCCAGGGCGATAATGGGAGGAATAGAAGTTAAGGAAGCGCGTTAATATTTTTATTGTCAAACACCGGCAACCCTGTTTTTCAGGGAGGCAAAAACAGTTTCTTTGGGCAGGTGCGGTTTAAGCTGATATATCTGGTTAAGGCAGACTGAGGCCCCGTAATCCATACCCTGGCAGCCGGCCAGGAGGAGGACGTCGTTTTTACCCAAGTTTGACAGGCCCGAAGCTATGGCATCGGGCAGTTCTTTGTATATAAAAACCTCCAGGCCAGAAGTTTTCATTACCTCTCTAAAAACACTTAGCTCTTCTTCGGTAACCACGTCCTTTTCCCCCACGTGACTGCTGCTGGTGGTAGCGATTACTCTTTTTAACCCCAGCTTTGGAGCCCAGCGGGCTATCGCCTCGGCGTTTTCCCGGTTAACCGTGACACCCCTACTTCCCCGGATGGCATAGACGAAGCTCAGGTTTTCGTAATCCATCATCTGCAGGGTTTCCAGGGTTACATCAATATTACCGCTGTTGGCAAAGTGGTCGTCAATTACCTTGTAATCATCCTCAAAAATCAGTTCAAAACGCCTTTCTACCCCCCTGAACTTGTAGAGGGCGTTCTTGATTGTTTCAACAGGTATATCCTGTAAGATGCCAACCAGGGTGGCGGCCATGGCGTTGTAAACGCTGTGCAGGCCTAATACTGAAAGTTCAACTTCGAATGAAGAGGGCAGTTTGGCGAATATTTCAGCCGGGTCTTTCCGGTTAACCTTTACGGTAAACCTGGCCCTGCCCGTGCTTAAATCAAGGTTATCCACCAGGCAATCAGCTTCCCTGTTTTTAACTCCGTAGGTAAACACTTTGGCTTTAGTTTCTTTGACCAGGGATGCTGTCAGGGGGCAGTCTAAGTTAAATATTGCCCATTGGCCTTCTTTTGCATCTCGTACTAGCGAAGCCTTGGCATTAAAATAAGCTTCAAAGGAGCCGTGCAGGTCAATGTGTTCCCGGCTGATATTGTTTACAACAGCTATATTATAATCGGTTCCATGCACCCTTTTAAGTTCCAGCCCGGATGAAGAAACTTCCATCACGGCATGGCTTACGCTGTTTTCAACCATTTCCTGAAAATAGCCCTGGAGGTCGAGCGATTCAGGGGTGGTCAACTCTGCAGCACGGACCTGATCACCCGTTTTAATGATTACAGTGCCAACCATACCTGTTTTTAACCCATGCTCTTCCAATAGGGCATTAATCATATAGGTGGTGGTAGTTTTGCCGTTGGTTGCTGTTACTCCCGTAAGGTTAAACTTGGTGGAGGGGTAGTCGTAATAGGCGTTAGCCAGGGCAGCCAGGGCCAGGCGGCTGTCTTTAACCCTGTATTGAAGAATATCAACATCATGGCGGAGCTCTTCTACAACTGCTGCAGCTGCACCGCTCTTTAAAGCGTCTTCCAGGTATAAATGACCGTCAGTTTTGTACCCTTTAATACAGACGAACAAGTTGCCCGGGCAGACACGCGAAGAATGGTAAGCAATGCCCTTAAAAGGTTTAAGGTCTCCACGGTTTTGTTCTATAACATCAATGGAACTTATAAGTTTATTATTTGCCAAAATAAAAACCTCCAGGTTGGAAAGAGCCTTCAGCTATTCATATAGTACATTCTAAACTATGATCGTTAAGAGTAAAAGAGCCCGCTCTCTGGCGGGCTCTGCTTGAACATAAAATTGGCTTTCCGATTATGAAATTTCAATCGCTTCTACAGGACATTCTTCAGCAGCTTCACGAACTTTTTCTTCATGTTCTGCAGGCACGGGGTTTTCTTTAACTTCAGCTATTTCATCACCCAGTTCAAAAACCTCCGGACAGATATCCTCACAGATACCGCAAGCTGTGCAATCATCGTTTACCTTAACTTCCATGCTGATGCCTCCTTCAATATAGTAATGAATACTTCCAAAAGTCATATTCGATAAGAAAATGATTTTCCCTCTTTTTTTTAAACTTTTTTAGCTTTAAGCTTGCTGTTTCAATTTAAATGCCATCTTTATGGCTGAGAATGGCGGTTATATTATGGTTACTACTTTCGAAAAATGTGGATAATGAATTTCAGCTATTATAACAAGGGATTTGACCTGTGGATAACCCTGTGCATATTGTGAGTAGAACAGGTATTTGCTTTTAAAAAGCCCTTAAAATATAGGGTTGTTGAAAATATTAAATTTTTGTTGTTAACATAAAATGTTTAACGTAATCTGTTTTTTAACTGATTGAAAAAAGAAGCCCGCCTGTATTAAATGTATTTATTATACTTGCTAATGGCAGTGAGTTGTGTTATTAATTAAACTAATTAAAAGAAGGAGGTTCCAATTATGAAAAACAAGTATATTGTTTTACTGGCACTTGCCTCTCTGACCGCTTTGTTAATTACAGCCTGTACAACTGGCGGCTGATAAGTTTAAATGTGAGCCGGTCTGGCTCCACAGGTTTAAAAACAAAAAAAGGGCGTCCGCGCCTGGTTAAAAATGCCGGGGCGGATGCCCTTTCTTGCGTCTGGTGTAAGCGGTGTAAACTTAAAGTACCTGCAGCTCGTCACTGAAATGAGTTAACTGCTGCAGGCTTTTTTCTCCTACAACAAAAGTATCCTCAATGCCTACGGTGCCCTCCCCGGGGAAAATAAACTTTGGCTCGAGGGCAAAAACCATCCCTTCTTTAAGCGGCATATCAAGGTTTTTGGCTATAACAGGCAGCTCATCCAGTTCAATGCCCACCCCGTGCCCGACAAAGCTCACTTTTTCAACATAGCCCATGAAATGATTGCTGAGGCCTGCTTGATCAGCCATCGATTCAGCCCTGTCGTAAAGCGTGCTGGCAGATAACCCCGGTTTACCTATCCGGGTCAGCTCTTTTTTTATATCAACTGCAGTATTATATGCTTCCTGGAGGTGCATTGGAGGTTCGCCGACGCAGAATATGCGGGTCTGATCGACCATGTATCCGCCGAGAACGCTAACAAAATCAACCAGTACCGGCTCAAAGGGTTTTATAAGCGCTATCCCTGCTCCCTGGGGGTAGGAGGGATTTAATCCGGAACCCCCGGTTGGCCCATCGAAAAAACTGATAGCTGCGGCATTCTCACCGGACATGATATGCCCGAAGTATAGCTCCTGGTTAAACCCACGCATTCTCACTGAGCCCTGGTGACCAAGTTTGCGGGCCTGGAACTCGAGCTGCCCAGCCAGTTCAATTTCGCTCAGCCCCTCCCTGATCGTAGTGCGAGCTGTACTGAAAACTGCCTCGCTTATCTTGGCTGCTTCTTTCATCAGGCCTATCTCGTAACTGGATTTAACGGACCTTACCTGGCGAATTATTTTGGAAATATCGGTAACTTCGTAGCCATGCAGCATTTTCTTATAGCGCATGTACAGGTTGGCAGGCAACACATCGGTTTCCAGTCCAATTACTTTACCTTGTGGGACAATTTCACCGATCATCCCGGTGAGGTTTTCCCAACCTTTAAAAGGGACAATGTTACCCAGGGCACTTTCCTGTTCTGCCCGGGCCACTGATTTTTTTACTATTAATACCGGCTCTCCTTCAGCAGGGATTAACAGGTGAGCATTTTGCCCTGTACCACTGAAATAAAAAAGATCAGCACGCTGTATAAGCAGGGCCCCGCCTATATCTTTTGCCTGCATTTCTTGCTGTAGTTTGCCAGTCCTGGATTTTAACTCACTGGAAGGAATCATATTTTCACCTGTCTTTATTAATATTCCTATTTTTAATTATTCTAAAACCTGGTTTCATTTCGGTTAATGTTACTGAAAAGTAAAAGGGCACCTGCCATAATCATACCATATTAATGGTCATGATATAAGCTTGGTGCCCTTGAAAGGCTAAAATACTACTTGCCAGATGCTACTTACACACGCTCAAAGAGTCCTGCTGCTCCCATTCCGCCTCCGATACACATTGAAACAACACCGTAGCGTGAACCCCTTCTTTCCATTTCATGGAGCAGTGTAGCAGTAAGCTTTGTTCCGGTGCATCCCAGCGGGTGACCGAGAGCAATTGCCCCGCCGTTTACGTTAACAATATCAGGGTTAAGATCCAGTTCTCTCATGCAGTAAATAGCCTGCGATGCGAAGGCTTCATTCAGTTCGAAAAGATCGACATCGCTGGTTTTGACACCTGTTAATTCCGCCAGCCTTGGAATAGCGTAAGCAGGTCCCACACCCATGATGTCAGGCGCGCAGCCTGCCACGGCAAAACCGCGGAAAACGGCAATCGGTTTTAAGCCCAGTTCCTTGGCTTTATCGGAGGACATTACCACGGCTGCAGCAGCGCCGTCACTGGTTTGTGACGAGTTGCCCGCGGTTACCGAGCCCTTGGCATGAAATGCCGGCCGTAGTTTTGCCAGCGTTTCAAGGTTGGTGTCAGGCCTGACACCTTCGTCAACCTCAAAAGTGATTTCCTTCTCTACCACCTTGTTGTCAGGGCCAACAGAGCGATCAACCACTTTCAGGGGAACTATTTCATCTTTAAAACGGCCCTCTTTAATTGCTGCGGCAGCCTTCTGGTGGCTGGCCATTCCAAACTTATCCTGGTCTTCCCGGGAAATATTGAAGCGCTGGGCTACATTTTCTGCCGTAATCCCCATCGGGGTATAGGCTTCAATATGCTTTTCTGCAAGAACAGGGCTTGGGGCAAGTTTATTGCCGCCCATGGGAACCATGCTCATGCTTTCTACACCGCCGGCCACGATAACATCTGCAAAACCGCACATGATCCGTTCAGCCGCCAGGGCGATAGACTGCAGCCCTGAGGAACAAAAACGGTTGACGGTCTGGCCGGGAACAGAGTCGGGGAATCCTGCCTGCATAGCTACAATCCTGCCCAGGTTCATGCCCTGTTCTCCTTCAGGGAAGGAGCAGCCCAGGATAACATCTTCTATTACAGCTGGATCAAGGCCTTTAGCTCGTTTAACGGCTTCTTGAACGGCTACGGTGCCCATGTATTCCGGGCGGGTTGTTTTCAACGTGCCCTTGGGCGCCCTGCCGATTGCTGTTCGTACTATGGAAACAATAACAGCTTCTTTCATTCTCCTTACCTCCTCCTTTAATTCCTCAAAGGCTTACCAGTTGTTAGGAAATGGTT
>SLQM01000123.1 GCA_007131435.1 Syntrophomonadaceae bacterium | reverse complement strand
GGTTATTAGCCGGATGATTGATTCCGGGCAGGGACTGGCAGAAGCGATCGATGGGCCGCGCATTCATGCCGGCAGTTCCGGTAAAGCGGCGATTGAAAAGAGAAGCTTCAGGCCTGAAATAAGTGATCTTCTAAGCAGGGCCGGGTTCAGTGTAAAAAGCCGCGGCGCATATAGCTTTTACATCGGCTGCGTGCAGGCGGTGGAGCTGCCGGAAGCAGAGGGTGAGGATTTTAAAGGAGTTTCGGACCCCCGGCGGGATGGTAATGCCGGCGGCCCGCATGCAATTGCCAGCAGAGAAGAGGAGGAGCAGAAAAATGAAAATAGCGATCATCTATAACCGTGACAGCCAGGCGGTGATCAATATTTTTGGAACCCCCAACCGGGAAAAATACGGGTTACAGACGATCGACATGATCACGGAAGCCCTGGAATCAGGGGGGCACCAGGTTAAAGCATTCGAGGGCGATAAAAATATCATTCATGCCCTTGAAGAATTTATGCCCACTGTTGTTTCAGGTGAAAGGCCCGGGCTGGTATTTAACCTCAGCTATGGAATCCAGGGGCGAGCCCGCTATACGCATATTCCCGGCATCCTGGAGATGCTCGGTATCCCTTACGTCGGGTCTGGCCCGGAAACCCATGCCATTGCCCTTGACAAGGTATTGACCAAGATGGTCCTCCTGCAGAAGGGCTTGCCTACTCCGAACTTTACGGTTATTGAAAACCCGGAATTCGAGCTGCCCCTGGCAGAAGGTTTAAACTATCCCCTGATTGTTAAACCGAAAGATGAAGCCGTTTCCTTTGGCTTAAGAATTGTTAACAATGACCAGGAGCTGAGGGAAGGCGTTGAAACCATATACGGCATGTTCAAGGCTTCAACCCTGGTAGAAGAATATATTGATGGCAGGGAAGTAAACGTGGGGCTTCTCGGCAACGATCCTGTTGAGGCGCTCCCCCCGGTAGAGATTGTTTTCAGCGAGGGGGAGCGAATTTACACTTACGAGGATAAAATAAAAATCAGCGGGCGGAAGGTTGAAAATATTTGTCCTGCTCCGCTGGACCCTGAAGTTACGGAAAAGGTTCAAAACCTGGCTGTTAACGCCTTCAAAGCTTTAGGCTGTTTTGACAGCGCCAGGGTCGATTTTCGCATTGACAATCAGGGGAATGTGTATATTTTAGAAGTCAACTCCATGGCCAGCCTTGGCCCTGGCGGCTCATATGTCTATGCTGCTCAGACAATAGGTCTTGACTACAGTGCCCTGGTAAACCGCCTGATAGAGGTTGCCAGTCGCCGCTATTTTGGGGTGCTTCCGTTGGAAGGTGAATCAGAAGAGTTCAAGGATGATCCTAAAACCCTTGCCTTTTTATCTTTAACCCAGAACCGGGATAAAATCGAAGAAGAGCTGAAAGGGTGGACAAACCTGCCCAGCTGGACGGGGGACCCGGTGGGCCTGGGGGCGGTGATTAAAAGGCTGGAGAACCACTTCCTCGGTTTGGGACTAAAGCCGGTTAAAGCTTTTAGCAGCAGGCGTTCAGCCTGGACCTGGGAAACAGAAGCCGGTTTTGAAGGGGGCACGCTGCTTGTTGCTTCCATCGATGTGCCCAGGGATGTTGGTGGCGGTTATCCCATTCCTTTCAGGCGTGACCCGGAATGGCTGTACGGTGAAGGGATAGCTTCAAGCCGGGCAGGGATTACCTGCATCCTGCAGAGCCTGCAAACCCTGAAGTCTTTAGAGCTTTTGGATGATAAAAAAGTGGGGATATTTATTTACGCTGACGAAGGACGGGGGTTGCGCTACAGCGCCCAGTACCTGCAGAGCGCCGCCTCAAGGGCGGGCAGGGTGATTGTTTTACAGCCCGGTTTCAGGAGCGGTAAGATTGTAGACCAGCGCCGCGGATCCCGTAAGTTTAGCATCCTGGTAGAAGGCGCTTTTCAACGCATCGGTTCTCACGGCTCCCAGGTTGACCTGATGAGCTGGTTCCTTGAGCGGGCCGGAAAAATTGGGTCGCTCAGCCGCCCGGATGAAAAACTTACAGTTGCTGTCCAGGAAGTTCACTCTGAAAGATACAGTGTTCTCCTGCCGCATCGGATCAGGGCCACTGCTTACATTACTTACCTTGATTCTCCAATGGCAGATGCTGCTGAAAGGCAGCTGCATGAAGCATTTACTCCTGCTGAAGATGAAAATGAAGATACTGTTGTTTTTATTGAAAAACTGGAAGAGAGGCCTTCTTTAAAACGTGCTGCAGGGGCAGAGGAAATTGCTGCCAGGCTGAAAAAAATCAGCGAAGACTGGAACCTGCCGTTCGGGGTTGAAGCGAGCCTTTTACCTTCAGCAGCCGGGGAAGTGCCGGAAGGGATACCGGTGATCTGCGGTTTTGGCCCTGCCAGCCGAGATATGTTTACCCCCCATGAATGTATCCACCGGGGAGAACTTTTGCAGCGGGCCTTACTGCTGACCCTTTACCTGTTGGAGAATTAGGAAGGGAAGATCTATTAAAATTTTATAAACGGGTGTTAAGTTATCTCTGACAGTATATTAACTTTCTGGATGGAGGAATACCGATGGCCGCTAAAGCTTCCAGGCTGCCTTTCTTAATATCTGTGCCGCACGGGGGGCTGGAAGTGCCGCCTAAACTGCGCAGCTCTTGCCGCCTGGGTTTGCCTGCGCTGCTCGGGGATGGTGATACCTGGAGCATTTATCTCTATGCTTTGGAAAACCAGGTGCAGTCATATCACCGGTTTGGATATGCCAGGGCCGTGCTGGATCTGAACCGGGCCCCTGGTGACCGTCCACC
>SLQM01000235.1 GCA_007131435.1 Syntrophomonadaceae bacterium | reverse complement strand
TGTAATTATTTTATATTTTACCCCCTTTCGGCTGTTTTTTATAATTCTAAATATAGTAAATATAATTATTCTACCCGCTATCTCAATTTCCTTCTTTTTTAACTGCCAACATTTTCACAAAAATATTTTTAAAGGCAGTAAAATAGTTAAATATGCTATGATAATAGGCAAATACTCCATTTTGAAAGGCCGGTAATTTTTTATGTTAAATATTATTGCTTTAGTTATCGCTTCACTGTTTTTCTTAATCGGACTGGTTGGAACCCTGTTCCCAATCATGCCGGGACCACCTCTTATCTGGATAGGAATGCTGATTTACGGCCTGATCGTGGGATTTGACGTAATAAGCCCTACCTTTCTAGCTGTCCAGGCCCTGCTTGCGCTTACGGTAATGGGGGTTGACTACCTTTTTACAGCCATGGGCAGCCGCTATTTTGGTGGTTCAAAAGCTGCTATCTGGGGAGCTGGTGGTGGACTACTGGTGGGCCTGTTCTTTTTCCCGATTGGCCTGCTTATCGGGCCGTTTATTGGCGCAACTGCAGCAGAACTGCTATTCAGACGTAAAACAAGAGATGCTGTTAGATCAGGAATAGGAGCATCCCTTGGTTTTCTGGGCGCCTTGCCGATAAAACTTGCTATCGAGACAGGAATGATAATATGGTTTATATTCAGAATATTTTAATGTATGTTTTAATTTGTTTATAGTTTTTTAAATAAAGAAGGGATTTAAAGTTTTATATAGAATATATTACACGTTTTTGTTTTCTATAACCGTATACATTAACAAGGAGGAACTGATTAAATGGAAAAAGTTTGGCTCGAACACTATGAAAAAGAAGTCCCACACTCTATCAACTACCCCTCGCTCTCTTTATACCAGTTGTTCCAACAGTCCGCAAAAAAATACAGTCAGCAGCCGGCAGTGCATTTTATGGGCCGGGAACTGACTTATTCAGAACTGTCTTCACAGATTGATGCCCTGGCTGCAGCCCTGGCTGAACTTGGAGTAAAAAAAGGTGACCGCGTTGCCATTCACCTCCCTAACTGCACCCAGTTTCCAATCGCTTTCTTTGCCGTCCACGCCATAGGTGCAGTTGTTGTTCCCTGCAACCCCCTTTATGTAGCAAGAGAAATGGAATACCAGCTGAAAGATTCCGGCGCAGAAACGATTATCACCTTAACCAGGTTCTACAAGATGATTAAAGAAGTGCAGCCAAAAACTAACCTGAAAAATATAGTTGTTTCAAACATTAAAGATTTTTTCCCTGGATTATTAAGTTTCCTCTACACAGTAGCTAAAGAGAAAAAGGAGGGAGACAGGGTCGAGATCGCAAAGGAAGACCATATTTTCACCGGCCTGCTGAGCAAGTATGCAGGCAAGGAACCTCCTGCCGTTGAAGTTTCGCCCTTTGACCGTGCTGTATTCCTTTACACAGGGGGAACAACAGGAGTTTCAAAAGGCGCCGTGCTGCAGCACCGCAACCTTGTGGCAAACATGTTCCAGGTAAAAGCCTGGTGCACCGATTACCAGGACGGTAAAGAAGTTGCCCTCGGGGTTCTGCCTTTTTTCCATAGCTACGGCCTGACCACTGTATTGAACCTTGGGTTATTAAATGGCGCAAAGCTGGTTTTACTGCCCCGCTTCGTTTTGGAAGATGTTTTGAAGACCATAGACAAGCAGAAACCTACCCTTTTCCCCGGGGTGCCGACAATTTATGTTGCAATAAACAATGCCCCCGATCTTAACAAGTATGATATTAAATCTATCCGTATTTGCATCAGCGGAGCGGCTCCCCTGCCTGTTGAAGTCCAACAGCAGTTTGAAAAAAATACTGGCGGTAAGCTTGTTGAAGGTTTCGGACTATCAGAGACTTCACCTGTTACCCATGCAAACCCGGTATACGGTGTACGCAAACCCGGCAGCATCGGCCTGCCAATGCCGGATACAGAGTATAAGATTGTTGATGTGGAAACCGGCGAAAAAGAGCTGCCCATCGGCGAAATTGGAGAACTCTGTATCCGCGGCCCGCAGGTAATGGAAGGCTACCTGAATATGCCGGAAGAAAATGCCCAGAGCATCCGTGACGGCTGGTTTTATACCGGGGATATTGCCAGGGCAGATGAAGATGGTTATACCTACATTGTAGATCGTAAAAAAGATATGGTTATTGCCGGTGGTTTTAATATTTACCCCCGCGACATTGAAGAAGTGTTATATGCACATCCCAAGATCATGGAAGCTGCGGTAGCAGGCATTAACGACCCTTACCGCGGTGAAACCCTTAAAGCATATATTGTTTTAAAAGAGGGTGAGACTATGACTGAAGAAGAAGTTACTGAGCATTGTAAGACCAACCTGGCTGCATACAAGGTGCCCAAACTGGTGGAATTCAGGCCTGAACTGCCAAAAACGATGATTGGAAAAGTTCTGCGCCGCATGCTGAGAGAAGAAGAAGAAAAGAAAAACCAGCAGGATAAGTAATGCATTCTATTCAGTAATATTATGCTTTCTAAAGCGGAGCCAGCCACAAAGGCTCCGCTTTTTACTTGCCTGGCAATTTATTCCCGTTTATAATTCAGGTAGTAAGATGCAATATAGAATATTAATACGAGGCTGGGAAACATGGAATTTCAGGATGAAATCTTAATCGAAGAACAACCTTTAAGGCGCAAGATATCAGATATTCATACCGCAAGGGTTATAACCAGCCTGCCGATGGATAAAATTGGCGATGTAGCAAAAAAGATGAGCAAGGAAAATGTCAGCTCAGTTGTAATAAAAGCTTTTAATGACAAACCGGTAGGGATCATTACAGAAAAAGACCTGGTAAGAAAAATACTTTCTGTTGACAAACCCGATTTAGAACAGCGCGCTCATACTATTATGTCTTCTAACCTGATCACCGTAAAGCCGGATGATTTTGCTTACCGCGCCCTGTTGATGATGACTAAATATAATATCAACCATGTTGTAGTAGCAGATGAACATGATGTACTCCACGGCATAGTAACCATAAAAGATTTAATACGCAACCGTAATACCGGGGCGCTGTCAATTGTACGCCAGATAGAAAAACAGCAGAGCTTCAGCGAACTTGCAAAAGTAATGAGCGAGGTCGACCAGGTGCTGCAGGCCCTGCTAAACGAAAGGTCCTACGCTTCTGAAATATGTGCCCTGATAACCGAACTTTATGATCGGGTTACCCGTAAGATTATATGGATTGCCGAAAAGCAAATGGCCGCCGAGGGTTTTGGAGAAGTTCCGGCAAGGTATTGCTTTATCAACATGGGCAGTGCAGGAAGAAAAGAACAGTTTTCCCGCACGGACCAGGACAACGGGATCATTTATGAAGATCCCCGGCCCGGGAAGGAAGAAGATTATAGCAGCTATTTTTTAAATCTTGGCAAACATATCGTTTCCGGCCTGGAAGAATGCGGTTTTAAACTTTGCAAAGGCAAGGTGATGGCTAATAACCCTCGCTGGTGCGGCCCTTTATCAGGGTGGAAAAGCAATATTTATAAATGGGTTGAAAAGCTTGACACCAAGAATATAAGGAACATGACCATTTTCCTTGATTACCGCTATGTCACCGGGGACCATGCTTTATATAATGATCTGAAGGATTATACTACGAACCTCTTCAGTCAGTCAGGATATGCACTATTGTTCATGGCCGAGGATGATCTTCGCCACAGGGTTCCACTGAATATGTTCGGCCGTTTTATCACTGATAAAACGGCAGGTAAAGGCAATATAATTAACCTGAAAAGTGCTATTATGGTTCACCTGGTTGATTGCGTCCGCCTTTTTGCCCTGCGGGAAAAAATAAGAGAGACAAACAGCTTCGAAAGAATTCGCAGGTTAAGGGAGTTGGGCATTTTTAAACCAGACGATGCAGAGTACATGGAATCAGCTTATGAAGCTTTATTAATGTTCAGGATTAAAGATACAGTTAGCAGCAATAAAAAAGGTAAACCGCCGGATTCCTATCTTGACATATCAGCTCTAAGCCGAAAAGAAAAGAGCCGGCTGAAAAGAGCAATGTTAACAGTCAGCCGCTTGCAGTCGCTTACTGCGCATACCTTTCATGTCAATAAAGCCTGATCAATTGGGAGTGATTTAGTGGGCAACGATAAATATTTTGAGCCGGATTACCAGAAGCTTAATAAGCAGGCTAAGCGTCTCAACGGCAACCAGGGCCATACTGGCGAACTAATTGAGCGTTTATTTACTCGCGGGAAAAAAAGAGAACCACTTACCTATGATCCTAAACTCTTAAATGATTTATCAGCGCTGATCACTACAATAAAAGAAAATATTGACTGGGATCAGGAGCTGCCTGATGCGTCATACATTGTATTTGATACAGAAACCACAGGCCTTCATCCATTTAAGGGCGATGAAATAATATCAATTGGAGCAGTCGTAGTAGAAAAAGGCAAGATCCTTAGCAAGCCACGATTCTATGAAATGGTGAACCCTGGCCGTCCCGTATCACCTCAATCTGAGGAAATTACAGGTCTTAACAACAAAATGCTAAACAATAAGCCCGATTTAGTTCCAGTCCTCTTTCGATTCCTGCAGTTTACCGGTTCAAGAATCCTGGTAGCCCATAACGCTCCTTTTGACCTTGCATTCATAAACAACCGCCTTGGCGAAGCTATTGGGCGCAGAATTGTTAACCCGGTTATAGATACAGTCCTTTTAACATCCGCCCTTTATTATGCGCTGGGCGATTATTCCCTTGAGAGCCTCGCCCCGCGGTTTAACATCAGTCTTGAAGGAAGGCACAACGCACTGGGAGACGCTATAATTGCCGCCTCCCTGTTTACATCGCTTTTAACTGAACTAAATAGTATGGGTATTAGAACACTTCCTGAACTTTCACATCTCTTTTCCGAAGCAGACCCGGCCAAAGGTTATCCGCTAATATTCTAATAGATTATGCCTAGCTATATCCTGGTGGGCCTTTTTTAACTGTTCTTTCACTGCCGAAGGTGCTGTTCCACCGTAGCTGGACCTGGCCTCGATGACTTTTAAAGGATCGAGCAGGCCGGAAATATCATCTGCCAGCACAGGATGAAAACTGGAGCGCCTTTCCGGGTCAATCTCTGACAGCCTGACATTGTTTTCAATGCAATGGGCAATCATGCTTCCTACAATATGATGGGAATCCCTGAAAGGCAATCCCCGCTTGACCAGGTAGTCGGCCAGATCGGTAGCACATAGATAATCATCATCTACTGCCTTAGATAGACGCTTACGATTAAAAGTCATGGAAAGAAGCATTTCCGTTAGCAGCGGTAGTAATAGTTTCAGTGTGTCTATTGTATCAAACAGCCCCTCCTTATCTTCCTGCATATCTTTATTATATGAAAGCGGAAGTGCTTTCATTACTGTAAGGATAGATAAAAGGTTACCATAAACCCTACCTGTTTTGGCACGGATCAGTTCAGCTACATCTGGATTTTTTTTCTGGGGCATCATGCTGCTGCCCGTAGTGTAGGCATCATCAAGCTCAATAAAGTTAAACTCTGCTGATGACCAGAGCACAAGTTCTTCACAGAGGCGGCTTAGATGCATCATGAGAATAGAAGTAAAGGATAAAAATTCAATAATATAATCACGATCGCTTATAGCATCTATGCTGTTCTCATATAAATTATTAAAGCCAAGCTTTTCTGCTACTGACTGTTGGTCGATTGGAAAACCGGTACCGGCAATTGCACCGGCTCCTAGCGGCATCAGGTCGGTGTGTTTGTATACTCCCTTTAAACGCTCCCTGTCCCTGGTGATCATCCAGAAATAAGCCAGGAAATGATGGGATAGTAAAACCGGTTGAGCCCGCTGCAGGTGGGTGTAACCCGGAATAATGACATTTAGATTTTCTTCGGCAATTTCAAGCAGCGCTTCTTGCAGGTTTAGCAGCGAACTGTCAAGCAGTATAATTTCCCTTTTCATGTAAAGGTGCATGTCCAGGGCAACCTGGTCATTGCGACTGCGACCTGTATGTATTTTACCGCCAACCGGCCCTATTTTTTCAGTCAGTCGTTTCTCGATATTCATATGAATATCTTCAAAACTCAGGTCAAAGGGAAAAGTTCCACTTGATAGCTCTTCCCTGATCTCTTTTAAACCCTCCAGGATGGATGAGAGCTCATCACTTTTTATAATCCCCTGTTTTGCAAGCATTTCTACATGGGCGACACTGCCGTCTATATCGCACTCTGCAAGCCTTTGATCAAAACCAAGGGAAGCAGTAAAACTTAAAAGCGCTTCAGAAGTATCTTTTGTGAACCTGCCCTGCCATGGTTTCTTCAGTTTACTACACCTCCTGGCATTCCCTCTTCTTTTTTAGATCCATCATGCCCTTAATGGTTAGCGGTAACCCGTAAAGATTAATGAAGCCCTGGGCATCCTTCTGGTCAAAAAGTTCATCTGCTTCAAAAGTTACCATGTCCGGATGGTATAGGGTGTGTTCTGACTGCCTGCCAAGAACGGTAATATTACCCTTGTATAATCTAATGTTCACTGTACCGGTTACTGTTTCCTGCGTAATATTTATAAATCCATCAAGCGCTTCGCGCAGCGGAGTAAACCAGAGGCCGTAATAAATCATCTCTGCATATTTAAGGGCAATCTGTTCCTTGTAGTGGTAAGTTTCGCGATCCAGGGTGTATTGTTCAAGTTCCCTGTGGGCAAAAGTCAGGAGAGTTCCACCGGGGGTTTCGTAAATACCGCGCGATTTCATACCCAGCAGGCGGTTTTCTACCATATCCACCCTCCCCACAGCATTCCTGCCGGCTATCCTGTTCAACTCCTCTACAAGTTCAACCGGCTTCAATTCATTTCCGTTTACGCTAACTGGAGTTCCCTTTACAAAACCGATTGAGACCTCTTCAGGATAGTCTGGCGCATCTTCAGGGGCAACAGTCAACCTGAACATATCTTGATCTGGTTCCCTTGCAGGGTCCTCAAGAATTCCGCCTTCAAAGCTGATATGCCAGATATTGCGATCAATGCTGTAAGGTTTCTCTGCCGTCACCGGGATGGGAATATCAAAGCGGCAGGCATAGTCCATGCAGTCTGTCCTGGATTGCAGCTTCCATTCCCGCCAGGGAGCAACAATTTTAAGATAAGGGTTAAGCGCCTTAACAGCGAATTCAAAGCGAACCTGGTCGTTACCCTTTCCGGTAGCCCCGTGCGCGACTGCTGTAGCTCCAACCCTGTTTGCAATCTCCACCAGCTTTTTACCTATAACCGGCCGGGCTATTGCTGTGCCAAGCAGGTATTTACCTTCATAAACAGCCCCTGAGCGAACCATGGGAAATATATAGTCGCGCACCAGCTCTTCCCTGATATCCTCAACAAAAATTTGCGATGCCCCTGTCTTTATTGCTTTTTCTTCCAACCCGTCAAGTTCACTTTCACCCTGCCCCACGTCGGCTGTCATGGCCACTATTTCATAGTCATATTCCTCCTGGAGCCACCTGACAATAACCGAAGTATCAAGTCCACCTGAATAGGCAAGCACAACTTTTTCTTTAGCCATATTTTTTTCCTCCAAGTATAATTTAGTATTATTTCAATAGCACTTTTATAACACTCTCCAAAATATTTAAACCATCCTGCAGCTCTTCTTCGCTGATAGTTAAGGGAGGCAGCAGCCTGATGGTCGTATCGCCTATAGCATTGATTAACAGTCCCCCGACAGTGCAACGTTCGTGTATTTTCTTTGCCAGCGGCTGCTTCAGCTCAAGGGCACAGATTAAACCTAACCCCCTGAAGTTAGAAGCCACCTCAGGATAAAGGTGGATAAACCTCTCCAGTTCATTTTTGATTAATACTCCTTTGTCTTTAGCTGAAGCTAAAAACCCGTCCGCCATAAGAACCCTCATAACAGCAAGGGCTGCGCTGCATACAACCGGGTTGCCTCCAAAGGTAGAAGCATGATCTCCGGGCTGCAGAATTTCAGTGTACGGTTCAGCAGCGATCATCGCGCCAATAGGCAAGCCCCCACCGAGACCCTTAGCCACTGTTACAATATCCGGAACAGCATTCCAGTTTTCAAAGGCCCATAGTTTGCCTGTCCGCCCCATACCGCATTGAACCTCATCAAAAATTAAGAGGATATTTTCCCTGCTGCATATCTCTCTTAACCCCTCGATAAAATCTTTTTCAGCAACATGAACTCCGCCTTCCCCCTGGATCGGTTCAATCATTATAGCTGCTGTCTGTTCATCCACCAGGGCTTCAAACGAATCGAGATCGTTGAAACTGGCGTAGCTAAAACCATCAAGCAGCGGTTTAAATGGTTCCTGGTATTTTGATTGACCTGTTGCCGTAATGGTAGCCATGGTCCGGCCGTGAAAAGATTGGTGGGCTGTTATAATTTTATAACGCCCCTTCTTGTTTTTACGGGCCAGTTTAATGGCTGCTTCATTAACTTCGGCCCCGCTGTTGGCAAAAAACACTTTGCCCCCTTCCATCGTTTTTGTCACAAGAATTTCTGCCAGTTCGGCCTGGGGCGCTCCGTAATAGAGATTGGAAGTATGAATCAGCATGGCTGCCTGCTTGCTAATCGCCCCTACAACTGCAGGATGGCAGTGGCCAACAACATTTACTGCAAGGCCGCTTAAAAAGTCAAGGTATTTTTTTCCATGATCATCCCAGGCATAACTGCCTTCTCCTCTGACAAGGCAGGGCGTAAAACCAGGCTGCCTGTTATAGGTATTGATGATATATTTACTTTCCAATTCCTCATATTTTCCCATCAACAGATCCCCCCTTAGCTGCTTTTACTGGGTAACCATGGTGCCAATACCCTCATCGGTGAAAATCTCCAGGATCAGTGAGTGGGGAACGCGTCCATCAATAATGTGCGTGCGGCGCACACCGCCATCTAAAGCCATCAGGCAGGATTCTACCTTGGGGATCATCCCCCCGCTAATCTCGCCTTTATTGATCATGGCCCTGATTTTCCTCCGACTGATTGATGATATAAATTCTTGTTTATCATTTTTTACCTGGTATATGCCATCTACATCTGTCAGCACAATCATTTTTTCTGCTTTTAAAGCTACAGCCAACTCCCCGGCAGCATGGTCTGCATTAATATTAAGGCTTTCACCGTTTATTCCGCTGCCAATCGAGGAGAGGACAGGGATATAACCGTCATCGCATACGGTATGGATCAGCTGGGGGTTAATCTGGATAATTTCTCCCACCCGGCCCAGGTCAACTAATTCTTTGCAATTTTGCCCGTCTACTTCTTGCTGCCCGATACGCCTGGCCTGCAATATTTCTGCGTCACGGCCGCTTAATCCAACCGCCTTGCCGCCGTGCCGGTTGAAGAGGCTGACAATGTGCTTGTTAACTTTTCCAATCAAGACCATCTCTACTATTTCCATTGTTTCATCGTCAGTTACCCGCAACCCATTTACAAAGCAGGGCTCTTTGCCCAGTTTGTCCATTACCTGGTTAACCTCTTTTCCCCCACCATGAACAAGGATAGGTTTAACCCCGATATACTTGAGCAGAACCAGGTCGATAATTACCGATTCCATTAATTCAGGGCTGACCATGGCCTGGCCGCCATACTTAATTACAAAGTATTTACCCGTGTAAGCGCGCATATACGGAAGAGCCTGGACTAAAACCTCGGCTTTTGGAATATTAGATATGGCTTCTACATTCATCTTTTGCACCTGCCTTTAATCAACTGCGGTAGTCGCTGTTGATACTGATATACTCGTGACTCATATCCGTGCCCCAGGCAGTAACCTCTGACTGCCCCAGTTTCAAGTCAATCAGGATAGATATATCCCGCTCTTGAAGCACCTTTTTCATTTTTTCTTCACTAAACGGTACTGCACCACCACTGGCAGCTACCTGGTAGGGGCCAATGAAAATATCTACCTTTGACGGGTCAAATTCAATTCCCGAATATCCAAGTGCAGCTATAATCCTGCCCCAGTTGGCATCTTCGCCGTAAAAGGCGGTTTTCACCAGGGGTGAGTTAAGAACTGAACGGGCCATTTTCCTGCCTCCGCATTCATCGGCAGCGCCCTTGATCTTCAGGGTAAGAACCTTGGTTAGCCCTTCTCCATCCTTAACAATCATCATGGCCAATTCCTGGCAGACCTTAGATAAAATTTCTTTAAAAAGCGGAAGGTACTCACTCCGGGGGGTAATTTCAATATTTTCAGCAGCGCCGTTTGCCAGCACCAATGCCGTATCGTTAGTTGATGTTTCCCCATCCACGGTGATTACATTGAAAGAACTGTCTGCAGCTTCAGCAAATAGCTGCTGCAGTAAATCCCTTTCTATCTTTACATCCGTGGTCAGGAAGGCCAGCATGGTTGCCATGTTCGGACAGATCATCCCGGAACCTTTTGACATTCCACCGATATGAAACGTACCGCCGGGAGTGCTGCAGCGGTAGGCAGTCTGTTTCGGACGGGTATCCGTCGTCATAATTGCCAGGGCGGTTGCAAGATCATAATCTATACCCCTGCCAAGGGAATTAGCAACTGCTTCTATCCCGGGAATAATCTTATCCATGGGTAAAGGCATACCAATTACTCCTGTTGAACTAACCATTACAGCGCCCTTTTTAAGCGCTAAGGTTTCAGCCGTTTTAACAGCCATCTCCTGCGCGTCCTGCATCCCTTTTAACCCCGTGCAGGCATTGGCATTACCGCTATTGATCACAACCGCCTGGATCGGGTTATGCAGGTGTTCTTTACAGAGATGAACCGGGGCAGCCTGGACCCGGTTAAGGGTAAAAACACCTGCTGCCGCAGCCGGTTTATCACTATAAATAAGGGCAATATCTTTTTTTCCTTTTTTTATGCCACCTGCTATACCGGCAGCCTTGAAACCGGCTGCAGCGGTGACACCCCGTTTTTCAAGCTTTTTAAAATTCACTCTGCTTTCCATCTGCTCCCTCCTTACAAGGCAAGCTGGCCAAGGCCCATATTCTCTGGCAGGCCAAGCATGATATTCATATTTTGCACCGCCTGGCCGGAAGCTCCCTTGACCAGGTTGTCAATTG
>SLQM01000025.1 GCA_007131435.1 Syntrophomonadaceae bacterium | reverse complement strand
CGGAACTAAGCTTGTAGATGCTTCTGTAGCTGAGCCTTCGGACGCGGGTTCGATTCCCGCCAGCCTCCACCAATTAAAGATTTAAAACAAGCGAGCCTTAACCAGGCTCGTTTTTGCTGTCCAGGGGTTTATTGAAATATTAATATTTCATATTGACATGTTTCGATATGAAGGCTATTCTATTCATATCGATGATCATCAATGTGAGGTGTTGTAATGGAAGACTATTTAGCGCATGCAAAAGTTTTTAAGGCTTTAGGCGATCCCAAACGGGCTTTTATTTTGAATATGTTGTCATATGGTGAACTTTGCGCATGCGTGATCCTGGAGAAATTCGACATGTCCCAATCCACATTGTCCCACCATATGAAGATCCTTTGTGATTGCGGACTTGTAAATAGCCGAAGTGAAGGTAAATGGACATATTACTCGCTGAACCAGGAAGCCATCAGCAAAGCTATGGGGTTTTTTAATGCTGTTACATCCAGCAAAGATAATTGCATTTCTAATGAAGGGTTCGATTGTCGGAAAGGATGAGCTGAGGTTGGTTGAAGAAAAGAATTGCTCTTGTCTTACTCTGACTTTTAACAACAGGGAACTTTTAACCCCGTATGATAGTAATGATAACTGGGTTTCAGGAGAAATCCAGACTGAGCAGGGAAGAGTTCCAATCGTTTCAACAAATATTAATTTCAAAGATATTCTTGGGACATGGAAAGTTCGTTGGGGTATTGGCAGAAAGAACTATAAGATAAACCCTGGTCTTTACGCTGTTGGCAAGCCAGATCACACATCTCCAGTACTGGTTAGCGCTAATTATAAATTATCATTTGATGTTTTGAGAAAAGAGCTTTCTGGCTTAAATTGCTGGATCCTGGTACTCGATACTAAAGGAATTAATGTTTGGTGTGCCGCTGGCAAGGGAACATTCGGGACGGATGAATTAGTCAGCCGTATCTCAGCAGCGAAATTAAGCGGAATTATATCTCACAAAAAATTGATTTTACCACAACTGGGCGCCCCGGGTGTAAGTGCTCACGAGGTGGTTAGACGGACCGGTTTTACAGTAATTTACGGACCGGTAAGGGCAAATGATATAAAAACCTTCCGTGATTCTGGTTTCAAGGCTACAGGGGAAATGCGAACCGTTAACTTTACGATTTGGGATCGGCTGATTCTAACACCTGTGGAACTGGTGCAGTCAGTCAGGTTTTCATTAATGGTTTTCGGAGTGCTTTTCCTTGTAAACCTTTTTGCGGTGAAGCCTTTTGGGGTTAGTGATTTTATAGTTTATACAGGCGCTGTGGTAGTGGGTACAGTTCTAACTCCCATCTTTCTTCCCTATATTCCCGGAAGGGCGTTTGCATGGAAGGGCTGGCTGCTGGGGTTGAGTTGGACTGCAGTTTTTGCCTGGTTTAACAACTGGTTTGCCCCGGAACAACTTTTTCTTGCTCTAGGTTATCTGCTGTTATTACCTTCCTTGTCAGCTTTTCTTGCAATGAATTTTACAGGCTCTTCAACTTATACTTCTTTTTCTGGTGTTATTAAAGAGATGAAATTTGCGGTGCCGCTGATCGCTCTTTCATCTTTTGCAGGAGCTTTATTGGTGCTAATTAATAAAATATTGATATAAACGGAGGATGCTATGAAACACAGGTATTTAAATAATGTTACAACCCTTTGCCTGTCGACTGAAAAATGTATTGGTTGTGGAAAATGCTTGGAGGTATGCCCCCATGAAATATTTGCTCTTGTTGAAGAGAAAGCTATGATCAAAGATAAAGATCGCTGTATGGAGTGCGGTGCTTGTGCTGTAAATTGCCCTGTAAACGCTATTTCAGTTGATTCCGGAGTCGGTTGCGCTGCTGCAGTGATAATGGGTTGGCTAAGTGGTAGCGAACGGAGCTGTGATTGTTCGGGCGGTGAAGAATGCTGCTGATTAAATTAAATACTCCTGCACGAAGTCACAGACGAAATTGCAGATGAAGAAGAGTTAAGAAAAGCTGTATCAGAGTAACGCTTTACTTGAAATCCAAAAAACCAAAATCCAAAAAAGTTTTAAAAGACCTTGACAAGAGAGATGGAATGTAATTAAATATAAGTTAGCATAGGCTAACATTGGCATTAGAAGTTTGTAAAATGCTTTGGTGACATCAGTAAAGTGGTGAAGCTTTTTTTATGAGCTCGAAGTTAGCAATAACTAACATATAGCTATCAGCTATGAAAAACGAAAGGTAAAGCCTTGACCTTAAAAAATTTCTTCTTATGGATTACAGGTATAGCAGCTCTCACTGCTGCAGTTTTTTTACTGGGGTTAGATGAGATATCTGCTTCATTAAGACAGGTTAATCCTGCAATTTTTATCTTTTTACTGCTGCTGCAGATCCTTACCCTTTTGGCTGCAGCTTTCCAGTGGCAATTTCTCCTCAAAAAATTACAGCAGAAGCTGTCGCTGGGTCTTGTCCTGGCTATTAATCTCGCCGGTAATTACGTGGAAAGTGTTACCCCGGCAGTAAAGCTGGGAGGCGAAGCTGCCAAGGTTTACCTTTTCCGCCAGCACAGTTCCCTTGAGTATGACCGCCTTGCCGGTATCCTGCTTGCCCTTAAATATTACTCAATGCTGCCCTTTGTGTGCCTTGTAGTTGTTTTCACCGGCTCGGCATTTCTAAACTACAGCATGCCGCGCCTTGCTCTTGCCGCCTTTGCTTTCCTGCTGCTGTTTTTTGCAGCTATTGCCCTGCTTTACTACAGGGCAGGTGGCAAATCAACACCGGGTTCAGTTGTGCAGAGCCCTGAAGTGGGTGTGACCGGTAATAAAAGCAGCAACGGGG
>SLQM01000261.1 GCA_007131435.1 Syntrophomonadaceae bacterium | reverse complement strand
TTAAGCAGCGAGTGCGTAATTCGGTTTGGCGTTTATAGCCGTTCCATGTTTTCACCAGGCCATGGTCCTGGACCTGCAGCTTCTGCTTCCAATACCCCCGTCGAATCCTTACGCCCCCAAATCTTAGTAATCTCTTTGCTTGTCGCGGAATGCCCGCTCCATTTCACGTTTGCTATCCCGTTCGGCAATATCACGTCTCTTATCGTATAGTTTTTTACCGCGGGCCAATCCAATCTCCACTTTCACTCTTCCCTTTTTCAGGTAGAGCTTTAGCGGAATTAAGGCATACCCCTTTTCCATAATCTTGCCGGATAACCGGTTAATCTCTATCTTGTGCATTAGTAACTTCCGGACACGCAGCGGATCGTGGTTATAACGGTTGCCCGGCTCATAAGGGCTTATATGCATATTATACAGGAAAATTTCGCCATTTTCAACCCTGGCATAGCTGTCCTTCAGGTTAACCTTAGAACTGCGGACAGATTTAACCTCTGTTCCGGTTAAGACTATACCGGCTTCGTAATTTTCCTCGATATGGTAATCATGCCTAGCTTTACGGTTTGTTGCAACTACTTTTTCCATTAACAATATTCTCCACTCTTGTTAATCTGCCGGTAATAACCAAGCCTGGAAAAGGGCCTTTCATTTTTGATAAATTTACTTGAATGGGTTTCCCCACTTCTCGTCAAAAATGATCTCTTCAAAATCTTTTCGCGGGCGGGCTGAAGGCTGCTTTTCCGGGTAACCTAGAGGTGTTAAACCAACAACTCGGTAACCTTCGGGTACAGAGCAAACTTCCCTCGCCTTTGCTTCATCAAACCAGGCAACCCAGCAGGTACCAAGCCCTTCCGCATGCGCGGCAAGCATCATTTGCTGCATTGCCAGTCCCGCATCAAGCAGGTAATAATCCTTGCCATCCTGGTCACCCGACTCTTTCGGATCGGCACAAAGAACAACCACTACGGGAGCAGTATCACCTACCGCTTTTTTCGCCGGATTTTTATCGGGCATACTGGCTGCCAGTTTCTTTTTTGCTGCCCTGTCACGGACAACAATAAAACGCCAGCACTGAAGATTGCTCCAGGATGGTGATATTCGGGCAGCCTCTAACACCTTTTTCAGTACATCTTCACTAACCTCATCTATTTTATACTTGCGCACACTTCTTCTTGTTTCAAGAACTTCATAAAGCTCCATCTGGAAGCCTCCCTTAGAATTAATTTTAAGATTAATAAGCCTTTTAAGGTTCGCTTAATATTTGCCTTTATTATAAACCAGGTGCAGTATTGCCAGGTTTATGATAAAAATACTTTTCAATAAAATAGAGGCAAAAACCCAATCTGCCATTTTCAAATCTGTCAGGTGCCCTTTCTTCCTGGCTCAAATCGTCCCTTCCACACCCCTTATTCTTTGAAGTAAAGGTTGACAAATAGTACGTCCCCTTGTCAACCTTGGCATGTTTTAGGCGAGGGCGAAGGTTACCTGTCCTTCTTCCCTGTTGGCCCTTACAACCCGGACCCGGATGGAGTCTCCCAGGCGGTATCTTTTCCGGGTTCTTTCGCCCAGCAGGGACAGGGTTTTTTCATTATAGACGTAATAATCATCGCCTAGCTCACCGATGGGGATCATCCCTTCCACAGTGTTGTCGAGCTCAACGAACAGGCCGAAGTTCGTTACACCATTAATTATACCTGTAAATTCTTCTCCCAGCTTGCTTTCCATGTAGTGCGCCTTTTTGATATCCAGGCTGGCCCGTTCAGCCTCTGCTGCGGCCCTTTCCCTTAACGAGGACTGCTCGGCAATGGCCGGCAGGCGGCTTTGCAGGCGTTTCATTTTTTCAGTGGAAAAACCGCCCTCGGAAAGCTGCTGTTTCAAGATCCTGTGCACTACCAGGTCTGGATAGCGCCTGATGGGCGAGGTAAAGTGACAGTAGCAGCCTGAAGCAAGACCGAAGTGCCCCTCGTTTGCTGCGCTGTAACGCGCCTGGGGCAAAGAGCGCAGCACCAGGTAGCGGACCAGCCTTTCTGCCGTTTCACCCTTAGAATCCTCCAAAAGTTTTTTCAGGTGCTTCGCTTTCAGCACCTTGATCCCCTTGGCTGCTTTAATCCCCATCAGGGTCAGGGTTTCACGCAAGGCATATAGCTTCTCATCAGTTGGCACGGCATGAATTCGGTAGATACAGGGCTTCTTTTTCCTGTATAAAAACTGTGCCACTGTTTCGTTACAGTAAATCATGAACTCTTCAATTAGCGACTCTGAACGGCCCATACTGCGTTTCTCAATAGAAAGCGGCGTCCCCTGATCATCAAGTTCTATCCGCGCCTCCGGCAGATCAAGGTCCAGCGCGCCCCGTTCAAAGCGCCTTTTTCTTAATATCCCGGCCAGGCTTTCCATCTGATCAACCATCTTTGGCAGGGCAGGGTTTTTAAAAAGGTCTTTTTTATTGTTATCTTTTAAATACTCTTCCACCTGCTGGTAAGTCAGGCGTTCTGTTACCCTGATCACGCTGGGGAAAAAGTCTGCTTTTGCCAGCTCTCCTTCGCCATCAATATCGATGATCACGCTTACTGCCAGGCGATCTCTGCCTGCCTGAAGACTGCACAGGTTTTCTGACAGGGCTGGGGGCAGCATGTGAATTGCCCGCTCTACAAGGTAGATGCTTGTTCCCCTCTTCAGGGCTTCACGGTCGATGGCTTTTCCGCCACGCACGTAATTAGATACATCGGCAATGTGCACACCAAGCCTGAACCCACCATTTTCTCCTGGTTCGATAGAAACTGCATCGTCAAAATCCTTTGCCGTTTTATCGTCAATTGTAACCATTTTCAGGTCGCGTAAATCCCTGCGGCCGTTAGTTCCTATTAAGTCAGGAATTTTTTCTTCCCCGGGAAGCGCTTCAACTTCTTTTAATACCGCCTGCGGATGTTCGCCGGGCAGTTCAAAGCGATGTTTGAAGGTTAACTGCTCGGTTTGCACAGTCCCCGGTTCACCGAGATGCTCTACAACCTTGCCCCTGGAAGGGCGTCTGCCCTGGCCCCATTCATCAATCTCAACAACAACTTTATCCCCGCTTTCAACCTGCTTCAAGCCTTTCAGGGTGACCTGGATCTCTCCCGGGAACCTGCTGTCGTCGGGGGTGACATATACGCTTTTCCTGCCCCGGCGATGAAGAGTACCCACCAGGCGGCGCTGTCCACGTTTAATGATCCCGATTACCGTTCCCTCGCGCCGTTTCTTCCTGCTGCGCTTCTGATCGAGGCGAACAACAACCCTGTCTCCATGGGCTGCACTTTTCAGGTTACCGGAACTGATAAAAACATCTTCCCCCTGGCGATCGGGACGCAGGAAGGCAAATCCCCTGCGGTTCCCTTCAAGCACACCTGTCAGGTAACCAAGCCGCTCCGGTAAACCGTACCTGTTGCCTTCGGTTTTTACCACCAACCCCGCGGTGATCATTTTTTTAAGCTCTTCCAGCAAGATGGCCTGATCATTTTTATCCATCCCCAGGGCATTAATGATCTGGGGCAGGGTTCGTGATGCCTGCCTGGATTCATTCAGCAATTGCTCAATCTTTTGCTGGAGCTCTTTTCCAGTATTATTTCTTTTACTCTCTTTCAAACGGACAACTCCTCAATATCATTAAACCCGAACATGGGCTTACAAAATAAAAAGCAGGGTTGCTTTCGCCCCCTGCCGGTATAATGCTCGAATACTTAAATTCTAGTTAATTACAACAAGGACAATGGTCAACAGCATAAATAGAATCGCTACATAAGTAGTTACTTTGCCCAGCTTTTCATCCAGACCTTTCTTTTTACCGACAAGAGACTGCGCTCCACCGGCAATGGCTCCCAAACCGGCAGCCCGGCCGGACTGCAAAAGCACAACGGCAATCAGGGCTAAACATACAACCAGGTAAATAATTGTTAAAACAACACCGAGCATAATTGATTACCTCCAGTAACTCATCGATACAAATCAAGCAAACGTAATTCTAACATATATAAAGCCCTTTGTAAATGGCCTGGGCTCAGCAATTAATTTTTACCGATTTTCCGGCAAAACGGGCTGAATATCCCAGCCCTTCTTCAATTCTCAGCAGCTGGTTATATTTAGCCACCCTGTCTGTCCTGGACGGGGCGCCGGTTTTGATCATGCCAGAATTTGCACCTACCGCCAGGTCTGCTATAAAGCTGTCGCCTGTTTCGCCGGAGCGGTGGGAAATCATGCAGGTGTAGCCCGAACGGCGGGCCAGGGCCATTGTTTCCAGGGTTTCGCTTAATGTGCCGATCTGGTTTAGTTTAATCAAAATTGAATTTGCAGTATCCGACTCTATCCCCCTGTTTAAGCGCTCAGGACTGGTAACAAAAAGATCATCCCCGATGATCATAATCTTACCGCCCAGCTTTTCAGTCATTTCTTTCCAGCCTTCCCAGTCTTCCTCATCATGCCCGTCTTCTATACTGATCAGCGGAAAGCTGTTAACCAGGCCGGCATAGTAACCGGTAAGTTCAGAGGCTGACATTTTCTTGCCTTCCAGGTGATAGTAGCCATCCCTGAAAAATTCGCTGGCTGCAGTATCAAGGGCCAGGCAGATATCTTCTCCTGCTTTATACCCGGCAGCGTTAATCGCTTCCATGATCAGGTTAAGCGCAGCCTCGCTAGACTCCAGGTTAGGGGCAAAGCCACCCTCGTCACCCACATTGGTATTCAAACCCCTTGACTGGAGAATTTTTTTCAACTGGTGAAAAACTTCCGTTCCCATCTGCAGGGCCTGGGAAAAATTTTCCGCCCCGAGGGGCACAATCATGAATTCCTGGATATCCATGTTATTGTCGGCATGTTCTCCGCCATTCAGGATGTTCATGAAAGGCACCGGCAGCATACCGGCATCCAACCCCCCGATGTAGCGGTAGAGGGGAATATCGAGCATAGAGGAGGCAGCCCTGGCGGCTGCAAGCGAAACCCCGAGAATGGCATTTGCGCCAAGCCTGGACTTGTTAGGCGTGCCGTCTAACTCGATCATCAACATATCAATTTCTTTCTGGTTCAAAATATTAAGTTCACAGAGTTCGGGAGCAAGTATTTCATTAACATGGCGGACAGCCGTCTGCACACCCTTACCGAGGTAGCGTTTTTCATCACCATCGCGCAGTTCCACTGCTTCGAAAGCGCCTGTTGATGCGCCCGAAGGTACCGCCGCCCGGCCTGTCCATCCCCCGCGCAGTTCAATATCCACTTCCAGGGTCGGGTTGCCCCTGGAATCTAATATTTCCCGTGCATGTATCTTCTCAATCCTGTCTTCCATGTTTACAAAACCTCCTATTCCCTGATCAGCATGCTCTTTCCGGTCATCGCCTGCGGGGTTTTTATCCCGGCCAGATCCAGTATGGTTGGGGCAACATCGGCCAGTATACCCTTATCGCGCAGCTTAATTTTTTCCGGCCCCACCAGTAAAAGGGGAACCGGGTTGCCGCTGTGCGCCGTGAGCGTTTCACCTTCACTATTTTTCATCTCTTCGGCATTGCCATGGTCTGCGCAGATCAGGATGAACCAGCCCCTGTCAAGCGCATTTTCAACAATTTTACCTACTCCCCTGTCCACGGTTTCAACCGCCCTGACAGCAGCTTCAATGATCCCCGAATGTCCCACCATGTCAGCATTGGCAAAGTTGGCAATAATCAGTGGGTGTTGATTTTTGATGATTGTTTCAACTATTTTTTCCGTAACTTCAGGGGCGCTCATCTCGGGCTTAAGGTCATAGGTGGCAACCTTGGGAGAAGGAACAAGGACTCTGTCTTCCCCGTCAAAGGCTATTTCACGCCCCCCGTTGAAGAAAAAAGTTACATGGGCATATTTTTCAGTTTCGGCTACCCTCATCTGAGCAATGCCTTTCGCTGCATATACTTCACCCAGGGTGTCTTCCAGGTCATCAAGGGTAAAGGCAGCCGGCAGGGGAAGTTCTTTGTCGTATTCGGTCATGGTGGCCAGGTGCGGCAGGGGAGGGTTAGGCCCCCGGTCAAAATATTCAAAATCTTTTTCAGCAAAAGCGCGGGTAATCTGGCGCACCCTGTCCGGTCGGAAGTTAAAGAATATCATGCTGTCGTCAGAATTAACCGTGGCGAGAGGATCCCCCTCTCCGTCAACAACTACCGTGGGCTGAACAAATTCATCCGCCTCTCCACGCCCGTAAGCCAGTTCAACTGCTTCAACAGCGCTTAAAGCTTTCAACCCTTCACCCCGGGTATAGGCCTCATAAGCCCTCTGGACCCTTTCCCAGCGGCGATCACGGTCCATGGCATAATAGCGCCCGCTGACCGTTGCCACGCAGCCTTTCTGATCTTTGCCGGCCAGCTCTTCCAGTTTTTCAATAAAAGGTTTAGCCCCATAAGGGACAGTATCCCGCCCGTCAAGAATGGCGTGCACAAAAACTTTATCCACTTCATAACGGCGGGCCATCTCCAGGAGGGCCAGGAGGTGCTCAAAATGGCTGTGCACTCCACCGTCAGATACGAGGCCGATCAGGTGCAGGCTGCTATTTCTCGACTTCACCTTTTCCATTGCATCACCCAGAACGGTGTTGTCGTAAAATTCCCCGCTTTCAATACACTGCCCGATCCTGGTTAGCTCCTGGTAGACAATCCTCCCTGCGCCTAAATTAAGGTGGCCAACCTCAGAATTACCCATTTGGCCGGGCGGCAGCCCGACAGCTTCTCCGGAAGCATCAAGAAGCGCCCATGGATAGTTTCTAAAGTAGCTGTCCATGTTAGGGGTGCTGGCCTTTTTTATAGCATTACCGGCTTCTTGTTCACTATAGCCCCACCCGTCAAGAATTAAGAGGATAACCTTCTTCAACTTGCGACCGCCTTTCCTGCTGCCCGGATCAGGTCCCCGAAAGAGCCGGCCTCCAGGCTTGCCCCTCCGACAAGGGCGCCGTGAATATGTTCCAGGCTTATAAATGAACCGATATTTTCAGCTTTTACGCTGCCCCCATACTGAATGCGCACCCCGGCTGCAGATTCATGGCCAAAATGCCTGTCAAGGTGGCTAAAGATAAACCCGGCTGCACTGGCAGCATCTTCAGCAGAAGCTGCCTTTCCAGTACCGATTGCCCAGACAGGCTCATAAGCTATCACCAGGCTTTTTACCTGTTCCGGTTCAAGTTTCTCCAGCGCTTTTGAAAGCTGCTTCTCTAAAACCTTTTCTGTAACACCTTCATCTCTTTCACTTTCCTTTTCACCAATACAAAGAATAGGTTTTAGGCCGTTTTCATAAGCTGCCGCTATTTTGCGGGCCACAAGGCTGTCCTCTTCACCCATCAGGTGACGCCTTTCAGAGTGCCCGATAATCACGTATTCAACCCCTGCTTCCTTAAGCATGGCAGCAGATATTTCACCGGTAAAAGCGCCCTGTTCTCCAGGGTAAAAGTTTTGTGCCCCCAGCTTAACAGAGCTGTCCTTCAATACTCCGGCAGCTGCTGTGAGGGCAGTAAAAGGCGGGCAGATAAGCACTTCTACGCCCCTGAAATCATCTTCTTTCTGAAGCAGTTCAAGGCAAAACTCTTTTGCCTCGCTGCCAGTTTTATGCATCTTCCAGTTTGCAGCAATTATCAGTTTCATTAACCTACCTCCCGTATGAGCGCTACTATTTTTTCTTCAGGACCGCTATGCCGGGCAGTTCTTTTCCTTCCCAGAACTCCAGTGTGGCCCCACCGCCTGTTGATATAAAGCTTATATCCCCGGCCAGCCCCAGGGCTTCCAGGGCGGCAACGAGGTCCCCTCCGCCTACCACGGAGTAAGCGCTGCTTTCTGCAGCAGCCCGGGCAACCAGTTTTGTCCCCTTGTCAAAGGGAGGAATTTCAAAAACGCCAAGAGGGCCGTTCCAGACCAGCATCGCTGAGCCGGCAACAATATCCCCATACTGCCTGGCTGTTTCAGGCCCGATGTCCACTGCTTTCCAGTTGCCATCTACCTGTTCAGGCGTCATTACTTCCCAGGCGCTTCCCTTTTCCAGTTCCCGGGTAACCACCAGGTCCGGTGGTAAATGGATCCTGCAGGAACTATCCTTGCTTGCTTCAAGCAGTTCTGCTGCCTGGTTGAGGAGATCTTTCTCGTAAAAAGAGTCACCCAGGCCATATCCCCGGGCAGCTAAAAAAGTATTGGCCATTCCACCGCCTATTAGCAGGTTATCGGCCAATGATAAAAAGCGTTTGATAACATTGATTTTATCGGAAACCTTGGCACCTCCCAGGACTGCGGTCAGGGGTCGGCCCGGATCATCAAGGCAGCGAGACAGCTCTTCTATCTCTTTTTTCATCAGCAGTCCGGCTACTGCAGGAATATATTCTGCTACCCCGGCAGTTGATGCGTGAGCCCTGTGGGCGGTACCGAAAGCATCATTTACGAAAAGTTCAAATGGGGCGGCAAGGAGGCGGGCAAACTGTGGGTCGTTTTTTTCCTCTCCCGCTTCAAAACGGAGATTTTCGAGGAGCAGAATTTCTCCATTCTGCATTTTTTCAACGGCTGCTGCAACTTCATCTCCCGCGGAATAATCCAGCTTAAGCACTTCTTTTCCCAGCAGTTCAGATAATCTTTTCGCTACCGGATCCATCTTTAAATCATCCTGAGTTTTGCCCTTTGGCCTCCCAAGGTGTGAAGCCACTGCAATTCTCGCTCCACGGGACAGGAGTTCCCTGATCGTGGGAAGTGCAGCGCGGATCCTGGTATCGTCTCTTACTTCGCCCCGATCGAGGGGCACATTAAAATCGACCCTCAGGAGGGTCTTTTTACCTTGCAGATCAAGATCATTGATGCTCATTATTTCTGACATCGGTTTCACCACCGTTTTAATTGCTGCGGCGTTTATATGAAGCCGGGATAGAAATCTCTTCACGGTATTTAGCCACAGTTCTTCTGGAAATATTTACCCCTTTAGCTTGCAATAATGCTGCCAGGCGCTGGTCACTCAGCGGTTTGAGAGGATCTTCGGCTTCGACCATTTCTTTAATATAGGTTTTAATGCTGTGCGAGGAATAGTCATCCCCGCCGCTGCCGCTCAGGCCGCTGGAAAAGAAAAACTTGAGAGGGAAAAGCCCCCGCGGTGTCTGTATGTACTTGTTCGATGTCGCCCTGCTGACTGTCGATTCATGAACGCCAACATTGCCGGCAACTTCTTTCAGGGTAAGCGGTTTTAACTTCTTAATACCCTGGTCAAGAAAGGGTCTTTGTATATCAATAATCTGCTGGGATACGCGGTATAAGGTCATCCGGCGCTGTTCAATACTGCGGATCAGCCAAAAAGCTTTTTCTACCTTGCCTTTGACAAAATTATTCAGGTGTTCGTCTGCTGTACCGTTCTTCAGCATATTCTGGTAAAATGGAGAAATCGTTAACTGGGGGACACTGCTATCGTTATTCATAATCACGTAGCGGTCGTCAACTTTTTCAACAATCACATCAGGGATGATATAGCGGGTTTCCTCGCCCTCCCCGAAGATGCTGCCCGGCTTTGGGTTCAGGGTACGAATAAACTCTACGGCGCTTTCTACATCTTCCTCCAGGCAGTTTAACCTTGAGGCAATATAGCTGTAACGGCCATCTGCAGCAGCAGGCAGGTAATAGTTTACTATATCTATTGTCAGCGGTGGAGGGTTGTCAAGCTTTTTTAACTGCAGGTGGAGACATTCCTGCAGGCTGCGACAACCGATCCCTGCTGGCTCAAGCTTTTGCAGTATTTGCAGGCCCTCTTCAAGCTGCCTGATCTTTGTACCGAGAGCAGCAGCAAGCTCTTCCAGTTCACAATGCAGGTAGCCGTTATGATCAAGGTTGCCCGCTATAAATGCTGCTGTGCTGTATTGCACCGGTGAAAGAGATAGCATTCGCAGCTGGCCCAGCAAATCTTCCAGCATCGTTCCCGATGTGCTGGAGCAGTTTTCAATTACCGACTGGTATTCTAAATTGCTTTTAGTGGTAGTCTGTGCAGGAGCGGCTGTTTCCAAATCCATATCCCTGAAATAATCTTCCCATGGAAAATCATCTTCCGGGGTCTGTTCAACAGTCTCAACCTCCTCTGGTTCAGGGCTGTCATCTTTATCAGGTTCCTTGTTTTCGATTACTTCGAGGGCCGGGTTATTTAAAAGTTCACTTTGGATATGGTCCTGAAGTTCTAGAGCTGAATACTGCAGCAGAGTTATAGCAAGCTTAAGCTCTGGTGTAATGATCAGTTTCTGGGTTTGTTCCAGCTTAAGATTATAATCAAGCTTCATTTTAATCTCTCCATTCGAAGAACCAATCTGCCTTTGCAATAATCTTCGACAAAAAAAGATTAATTCCTGCCGCCCGCTGATTAATTGGCATGATCCTTGCTTGTAATGCCCGTTTTTTTCTGCAGCAACTTTGCCAGCTGGCGAAAACGGTGATTCATACTGGATTTACTGATCGGCGGGTCAAGCATTTCACCGAGCTCTTTAAGAGAGGCTTCCGGGTATCTGCGCCTTAAGCGGGCAGCTTCTCGCAGGGCCGGTGAAAGGTTTTCCAGGCCCACCAGGGCGCTCAAACTATCAATAACCTGCAGCTGCTGCTGGGCAGAAGTAATCGTTTTTTCCAGGTTTGCAGTTTCACAGTTAACCAGGCGGTTAACCTGGTTACGCATACTTTTTACAACCCGTAAGCTTTCCAGCTCCAGGAGGGCATTTCCTGCTCCAATAATTCTCAGGAAATCAGCTACTGCCTCTGCATCTTTAAAATAGAGAAAGGCGCTTCCTTTCCTGTCGCGAATAAGCGCTTTCAGGTTAAAAAGTTCCAGTACTTTGCGGCAGTAGCTAGCATCTTCCAGGCTGCTGCAGCTAAGCTCCAGGTGATAACCGGAACGCCTGGAAATACTGATCGACCCACCGGCAAGGAAAACGCCCCTCAGGAAAGCCCTGCGACAGCAAGCCCTGCGGGGCAAAACAGTATGCCTCCCCGGCAGGCTGAAAAACGCTCCTGCCTCTTTTAAATCAAGATAGACAAGAAGGGCATCTACCTGCTCCCGGCCTGGCACCTGGACCAGGAAACGCATTTTCTGCAGTCTTTTTTCCTGCTGCCTGACAATCAACGGAGAGGGCACGCCTGCCTGGCGGAGAAGGCTGAAAAGCCTGCGGGCGACGGCGATATCATCGACGG
>SLQM01000092.1 GCA_007131435.1 Syntrophomonadaceae bacterium | reverse complement strand
GCCGCCTGGGAATGCTGAAAGACCTGATGGAATTTGTCGGTGTAGATCCGAAGAGGTTCCATATGAGTTGGGTTTCAGCTTCGGAAGGACACAAGTGGAAAGAAGTAGTGGAAAAAACAGTTGAAGATGCCAAGGAAGCCGGGCCTTTTGAAGGTTTCAGGCGCCGGCAGATTGACTGGTAGGAGGGGTATATGAAGATGGATCTGGAACAATTACGCAAAACCGCGGCAGAAGTAGTGGCCCGGGATGACGTCAAGTATCTTGTTGGTTGGAAACAGGGCACTTACGGTTACCGGGTTGCTCCAAGTTTCGTGGAAGATGCCGCAGGCGCTGCAGAGTTAATCTTTTCACCCCTCTGCACCGCCAACCTGGCTACCTATTTAACCCTTGTTGAGGAATTGCACATTCCGCGCGGGCAGGAACCTGATACCCGCAAGGTTGCAGTTATGGTCAAGGGTTGCGACAGCAGGGCAGTTGCCCAGCTCTTCGTGGAGAAGGGTGTTAAGAAAGAAGAGGTTATTGTCATAGGCTGCCCCTGCCCGGGTGTTGTTGACCCGAACCTATTAGCAGAGAAGTACCCTGAAACTGAGGAACAGTTAGAAGTTAAATGGAATGGAGAAGGGTTTTTGCTGGTTCGTGGAGGAGAAGAAATTGAAATAGCCAGGGATGAAGTACTGGCTGAAAAATGCCGCCTTTGCCGCTATCCCAATCCTGTTTACAGCGATATTATGCTTGGTGAACCCGTTGAAGAATGGGAGCCTGGTGAAGATCACGGTGTTGAAGAAATCGATGGTCAAGATGTAGATGGCAGGGCAGAATACTGGACGGAGCAGTTTGATAAGTGTGTGCGCTGTTACAGCTGTCGTAATGTCTGTCCACTTTGCTATTGCCAGGATTGTGTCCTCGATCGGTTAAATCCGACCTGGGTCAATCGCGCGGTCAACTTTTCTGAGAATACGGCGTTTAATATTGCCCGGGCTTTTCACCTTGCCGGCCGCTGCATAGAATGCGGCGAATGTGAGCGGGTCTGCCCGGCCAATATTCCCCTGGGCAAAATAAACCGCAAGCTTGCCCGGGAGGTCAGGGATAAGTACGGTTTTGAGCCGGGGGTTGATCCCGATGGTGAACCGTTCCAGGCCAGTTTTAAGCCTGATGATCCCGAGGAATTCATATTGTAGAGGTGGGTGATATGTCAGCGATGCTTTTAAACAAGGAAAAGTGGCCTGAATTTGTCGGAAAGTTGACCGGTAAAAAAGTCTGGGCTCCACAGGCAGTTGGTGAAGAAATGCGATTCGCTCTGCTTGCGGAAGGTGAAATGCCTGCCCTTGATTTTAATAATACACGTGTTCCACCAAAAGGTGTATTGTTCCCACAAACTGAAACAATGCTAAAGTTTCAGGTTAAAGCTGCGGAAGTGGAAGAGCCTGAGCTTGAGCAGGAAACTGTAGCCCTCGGTTTAAGGCCTTGCGATGCAAGGGCTATGGCTATAGTAGAAAAGCTGTTTAAGTGGGATATTGACGATCCCTATTTTGTCAAGCGGCGCGAGATGGTTACCCTGGTAGGGCTGGCCTGTAATGAACCGGGACTAAACTGCTTTTGTCCTTCCGTGGGAGGCGGACCGGCATCAACCGAAGGGCTTGACCTGCTCATGGTTGATCTGGGTGAAAACTACCTTTTTGAGCCAGTCACTGTGAAAGGTGAAGCGCTGCTCAAAGAAATGGATGGCTTACTGACCGTTTCCGGGGACGATGCAGTTAAAGAAAAAGAAAAGCTGGTACAAGAAGCAGAAGCTAAGATTACCAGATCGGTTGATACGGAAGGAGTGCCTGAAGGCCTGCCTGGCCTGTGGGAAGACCCGCTTTGGGGGAAAGTTTCCGCTTCCTGCCTGGGTTGCGGAACCTGCACCTATCTTTGTCCCACCTGCCACTGCTTTGATATCCAGGATGAAGTTGAAGGTTTTGACGCCAGGCGTTGCAGAACCTGGGATTCCTGCATGTTTGAAGAGTATACTATGCATACTTCAGGACATAACCCCCGGCCATCCCGAAAAGAGCGGACCAGGAACCGCATTAACCACAAGTACAGTTACTATGTCGATAAATTTGATGTAATAGCCTGTGTCGGGTGTGGTAGATGTAGCAACCTTTGCCCTGTGAATATCGACATAATAGACACGATAAGGCAGGTGAAGGAGGCGCTATGATAAACGGAACAAACCCCTATATCCCTTATCCGGCAACTGTGGAAGAAACGTGGTATGAAACTGGTGGCGACCGGTGTATAAAAACCTTTAAGATTGTATTTGATGACGAGAAAGTACGCAGGGAGTGGAGCCACCTTCCCGGCCAGTGCGCCATGATTGGGGTGCTGGGTATCGGTGAAAGTATGATTTCTATCTCCTGTTCTCCAACTGAAGGGGACTTCCTGCGTTTCTCAGTAATGAAGATGGGAAAAGTTACCCAGGCCCTGCACCAGCTGGAAACTGGTGATAAAATGATGGTTCGCGGGCCTTACGGCAACAATTTTCCCGTTGACGAATGGCAGGGTAAAAAAATCCTGACCATCGGCGGTGGTATTGGCCAGGCGCCGCTGCGCCCCATTGTTGAATATGTCAAGGCTAACCGTGACAAATATGAGGATCTAACCATGATCTATGGTGCCCGCACTTCCGGTGATCTTTGCTTTAAAGGCGAATTTGAAGAGATGAACAAGTGCGATGATCTCGCCTGTCACCTCACTATCGATGTTGAGGAAGAAGACTGGGTGCATAATGTCGGTTTTGTGCCCCAGATGCTTCTCGATCTTAATCCATCGCCGGAGAATACGATAGCCATAACCTGTGGCCCGCCAATCATGATC
>SLQM01000124.1 GCA_007131435.1 Syntrophomonadaceae bacterium | reverse complement strand
TTATATGTTCAGCTAAACCACCGGCAGGGAATTCGCGGTTTAAAGGAGCAGCTGCGCCCTGTGACAAAAAAGATTATGGGTAAGCTGTTCGACGAAAATGAATTTGTTAGGGCCTTAAACTACGCGCATGAAAGGCAGCAAGGGTTTTTAAAAATGGTAGCCGAATCTGCAGAAACCCTGCTGCAGGATTTGCAGAATAAGCCTGACCAGGTTCCGGCTATATTTTTAAGCAGGCCCTATACCCTTTACGATCAATTTGTATCAAAAAAATCTATGCACTATGCCCGGCAAAGCGGGCTTACGCCTATCCCCCATGAATACCTGCATTCATACCTGCTGGAATGGTACCAGGGGAATATTGAGTCACCAATCCTTGACCCTTACAGGGAAGAGCTGAAAGAATACCTGCGTGAACAGGTTAAGAAACTTGACAATTTGTACCCTGCACAGCTGCAAAAAATGCTTTCAGTAGTATTGTTCGTTAATTTTTTAAACGCGAGAAGAGCTAAGACAGGGCTGCCTTATTTTAATATAATTTTTCTTGATCCCTTTAAATGCGGGCCCAATGCCATGATGCGCCACTACCTGAACGGGCTGACAAATTACTTAAGGCTCACCTTGGATGAACATACCGCAGCGGCAGGTTTGGTAACACGAATGGAGGCATTTAAAAATACATGTCTCTCTGATAAGCCGGCCGCAATTAAAGAATTGGGCTGGGCGGCAAATCGCTCTGCAAATGATCGGGGCTGGAAAAAGATCCTGATCCCTTACCCTACGGAACATGCCCTGGTATTTGCCTCACTTTTTAAAAATAAGGGTGTTGAAGCTGAAGTTCTCCCACGCGGCAAGAATGGTGACCTTTCCTGTGCCCAGCGCTTTGCAAATGGTGAAGAATGCCTGCCTTTCATCCAAAACCTGCAGGATTATCTAAGCTATTTAAGTTCAAGCGGTAGAGATAGTAATAATGGGGAAGTATTTTTCCAGGGCTGGGCCTGCGGCCCTTGTCGGTATGGCCTTTATGCGCCACTGCAAGCCCTGGCCTTAGAGCGGGCAGGCTATGGTTCAAAAAGAGTCTGCGCAGTAAAATTTACCGATATTCGTAAGCGCTTTGGAACTGGTTTTCTAATTCTATTCTTCAACGGACTGGTAGTAATGGATCTGCTCTATAAAATACTGCACAGGGTGAGGCCTTATGAAATAAACAAGGGAGATGCAGATAGCTTATTTGTCAAGTACCGGGATAAACTGGTTCAACACCTGGAGCAATACAGGCTTAATAACTTTAGCCTGATTAACGGTACTTACAGAAAACAGCTGGAGAAGCTCGTGCAAGATGCGGCGAAAGACTTTGAAGCGATCCTGGATCAAAATAAAGGTTTAAAGCCACGCATTGTACTGGCAGGAGAATTTTACGTGCGCCTGGATGATCGCTGTAACCAAGCGGTGATCAGGACTATAGAAAAATCAGGTGGGGAAGTATGCATATCACCTGCTACCGAGGTCTTTACATATACCCTGCACATTGACTACCTGGAGACGTTGCAGTCTTATAAGCTCAAGCGAAACCTTACCGACCTGATTAAATTGGCAGGTTTAGGGTTAATGTTGAAAATTGCGCATCGTGACGAAGAGGTTTTAGAAAAAGCCGCCGGCAAACTGCTGCAGGGATTAGAAGAGCCCACGCCACGGGAAATAAGGCAGCGCTCGCTAAAATATGTTTCAGGCCATTACGGCGGTGAACCTCCGATGACTATAGGAAGAACAGCAGCTTTTGCCAAAAGAGGGAATGTTGACGGGGCAGTTTTTGTTGCACCTTTTACCTGCATGCCCGCTTCTGTAGTTGAAGCTCAGCAGCGATCCATGCAGGAAGACTATGATATCCCGATTGTTACTGTTTATTACGATGGAAAAGATAATGCCAGCCGTGATGAAATTGTCCAGGGCCTGGTTTACCAGGCCAGGCAGAAAATGTGAAATGGCATGCCTGGCGCTGCTAATCCGCAATTGTTAAGCTGACAACTTCTGCTGCAGATATTGACAGGTCAGGACCTGTTTCTGTGCGAATAATAATTTTGTTGCCGGTAGAATCACAGCGCAGGGGTATGCCCATGTAATGATTGCAACCGTTGCTGTTTAAAGTTTTTATGATCACGGTTTTCCCCCCGGCCCGGGCTTCATCCAGGATGTACTGCTGCTCCTCCCGCAGCTGCTCGTCGGTTTCCGGAAAGCGGTTATTTTCTGCCCGGTACTCTGCAAGGGCCTGTTCCCTGAGCATTGAGCAGTGTTCAGGCAGCATCATTTTGCTGCACCCGAATTGACTTCTTATTTTTTCGCTCATGAGTCGTGTCCCCCGATTTTACCGGCGCGCTCGAAAAGCTGTGCACCAACTTTTAGCGAAGCTGCCCTGAAAAGGCTGGTTTTTCCGAAACGTTTTCTTACCTGGCCTGCGGCCTCGGCCAGGGCTTCAGCCTTTTCGTAATCAGCGTTCAAGGCTAGCTGGAGCTGCCGGAAGGGGGTCAGGCCTGACAGGCTTATGCCCACTGCCCTGACCGGTTTTCTGTCCCAGTGGCGGCGAAAAAGGTCAAGCACGACAGGATAAATTTTCATTGTATTCGCTGTTGACTCAGGCAGCGTTTTTTGGCGGGAAAAACCGGTAGGAAAGTCAAAATCGGATCCTTTACAGTACAGGTGCACGGTAGAACCGACTTTACCCTGCCTGCGCGTCCTGGCGCAAACTTCCTCGGTCATTTCCAGCAAAACCAGTTCGATTTCACCTTGCCTGCGGTAATCCCGGGGGAGGGTGGCAGTATGGCCCACGCCTTTTTGGCCCGGAGCGCTATTTGTTTCCAGCGTAGAATAATCTATACCGCGGGCATTGAGCCAGAGCAGTTCGCCATTAACCCCCCAGAGCCTTCCCAGCATTCCCCTTGGCAGCCTTGCGAGATGGCCAATATTGCGGACGCCAATCCGGTTAAGGTTTTTTACCATGCGATGGCCGACACCGAAAAGGGAGCCGACGGGGAGCGGCCAGGTGAAGTGTGCATAATTGGCGCTGTTTAGCTCAAAGAACGCTTCAGCCCGCTTCTTTGCAAAACAGTCGCAGGCCATCTTGGCCTGGAGCATGTTTTCACCCATGCCGATGCGGCAGCGGATCCCCGTTTCGTTGCGAATTTTCTCCATCAACTGCTCGGCTGCCTGGCGCGGCGTGCCGAATAGCTTTGTTGAGCCGGTAAGATCAATGAACTGTTCATCAATGGAGTAAGGAAAAACGCGGTCGCTGAACTGCTTAAATATCTCAGTGATCTGCAGCGAACAGTCAATATAAGCCTGCATGCGCGGGTGGATAAAGATTACCCAGGGGCACATTCTCCTGGCTTCCCATGCCGGCTGTCCGGTCTTAATGCCGTGAGCTTTTGCCTCGCGGCTGGCGGCAAGGATAATGCCGTGGCGCAGGGCCGGATCGCCGCATACGGCAACCGGCTTGCCGCGCAGTGAGGGGTCGCGGGCGCTTTCAACGCTGGCGTAAAAAGACTCCATGTCCGCAAGGAATATAACTTTTTCAGGCATACAGAAGCCAACTCCCGAATAAACATATGTTCGTGTTTCTAATTATACCCTGCTTCGGCGGAAAAGAAAAGAGTTAATTAATAAAATATGTTCCAGCTAATAGATATAAATATTTGTAGAATAGTAACAAAGCGCCTGAGAAGGATTTTAACATGGTGCTGTAGAAATTTTTGTTCATTAAAGGAGGCAGGAATGATGCAAAAACCGCTGTCAGGATTAAGAGTTGTTGACTTGAGCCGTTTTATTGCAGGACCATACTGCACGATGAAGCTTGGCGATATGGGTGCAGAAGTAATAAAAGTTGAAACCCCCGGCCGGGGAGACGATTCAAGGGCCCTTGGGCCGCCTTTTTTGGAAGGGGAATCGGCATATTACCTATCTTTTAACCGCAACAAGAAGAGTATTACCCTTAATATGCGGGAAGAAAAGGGAAAAGAAATATTGCGTCGCCTGATTGCTGATGCCGATATTTTTGTGGAAAACTTCCGCATAGGAGTTACCGAAAAAATGGGGCTGACTTATGATGATGTCAAAAAGATCAAGGATGATATTATTTACTGCTCAATAACCGGGTACGGTCACAACAGCCCTTACCGGGAAAAGCCAAGTTTTGATGTGATGATCCAGGGTGAAGCCGGGTTAATGAGTATAACAGGTTTTCCCGATGGACCGCCGCAACGGGTTGGTGTGGCCATTGCAGACATCCTGGGAGGGTTTCATGCCGTAGAGGGCATCCTGCTGGCCCTGCTGGTCCGTAATAATACCGGAAAGGGCCAGTTTATTGATGTTTCCCTGATGGATTCGATAATATCTATTTTAACTTACCAGGCGGGGAATTATCTTGCCACCGGCAATGCGCCCCAGAGGGTTGGCAACCGCCACCCCATGATTACTCCATATGAAAGCTTTGAAACCAGTGACGGGTATGTTATTTTCGCCGTGGGCAACCAGAGGTTGTGGGAAACTTTTGTAAAAGCCCTGGGCCGGGAAGAGCTAAATGAAGATCAACGGTTTGCAGACATGAAATCGCGTAACCAGCACCCGGGCGAGCTAAAAGATATCCTGGAGGAGTTAACCAGGCAAAAGACAACCGAAGAGTGGGTTAAGGTTATGGAAGATGCAGGCGTTCCCTGCGGCCGTATCCGGACGCTCGACCAGGTTTTAAGCGATCCACACGTAAATATCAGGGAAATGGTTGTTGAAAAAGAACATCCAAAAGCGGGCATGGTCAAGTTAACCGGTGTGCCTACCAAGCTGTCCCTAACCCCCGGAGATGTATCATCTCCACCGCCGACGCTTGGGCAGCATACAGAAGAGATATTAAAAAGTATCGGTTATTCTGATGCAAGCATAGAAGAGTTTAAAAATAACGGTATTGTTTAAAGTAAAGAACCATGGATAACATCCGCTATGCAACCATAAATTCACGCTGGTTTGCAAATGATCTGGATTACTTCGAAAGTGGTTCAGAATTTAAAGTTCTATCTGTTCATAAAGATGTAATAAACCTGGGATCAGCTAAGTATCCACGAATGTTGATGGTTGCTGTTGAAGGCCCCGTCAGGGGGCCTTCAACTATTGGGCTTGCTGCAAATGATTTTTTAAACCTTGTCAGCTTGATTTCAGAAATTGACTGTTTTTTACTGGAAAAGGATAGGCTGATTATAACCGGCAGTGTATTTGAAATTACTCTAGACTTTTCCTGCGGTGAAAGGCTCTTTTTCAAGCTAGATGATCAAAATAAAGAGAACTATTTTGAAACAGTCGAGAACTATTTATTATATATAGAAATACTGAGAAGCTGGCCTTCCCCGGGCGCTTCCGCCGCTCTTCTGAATTTGCCCGGTGGTGAAGAATACTTTAGAAACAAGCTTAAAACTAACTACCCATACCTGGTTCAATCTCTTTTAAAAGCGGATGATGAAGAATTTTTAAATAGATGTCGAAAAATTATCGGTATGGGTAGGGGCCTGACACCGACTGGTGATGACCTGATTCACGGTGCACTAATCACGCTTCGCTATTTCAGGCCATCTTATACATTAAAGCAGAAAACCGTTGAAGAACTGCGCATTTTATTTGCAAAAACGACGAAATACGGAAGCCATATGATAGAGACAGGCATTCAGAGTCTTTCTGTGCAGCCGGTTTTAGACTTTTTAAAATGCTTCACAGGTTTAAATGAATGCAGGGAAGCGTTACCCAGGCTGCTTAAAATTGGTTCATCAACCGGTTTTGACCTTGCTGTAGCAATTCTTTATATGGCAAGGGCTATTGAAAATAAAAGCTTTTTATATAGATAATTTGCACAAGCAAGCTGCTAAAAATTTATTAATATCTAATAAAGGGTTTTTTAATATTGTATTGAATTTACTTAATATATAAAAAAATATTTTTTTTCCAGTTCTGCCTCAGAATATTTAGCGCTTAACGAGGAGGTGGTTAATGGTAGGTATAGTTGTTACCCGTTAAATAAAATTGAAAGGAAGGTCTTTAGCAACATGGTAAAACTGAAAGGACAAATGAACTACTGCGTTGATGATATCCCAAAGCCATTTGGTAAAGCGCTGTTTTTGGGTGTCCAGCATGTTTTGACAATGTTCGGTGCTACCGTTTCTGTCCCACTGCTTTTAGGGCCGATCATGGGTATGGATCCGCAGCAGGTCGCCATCCTGGTTGCCTCGGTTATGTTAGCTTCCGGTGTTGCCACGTTCCTGCAGGTTAACTTCGGAACAAGGCTGCCAATTGTCCAGGGTGTGTCATTTGCTTTCCTGGGGCCCTTTTTCGGGATCATCGGCGCCGTCGGGGCCATGGGCCCTGCTGTTACGATGCAGCATATCGCCGGCGCAATTATGCTTGGCGCACTGGTTGAAATGCTGGTCGGTTTTACAGGAATTATAGGTAAACTTCAGAGATATGTAAGTCCCGTTGTCATCGGTCCCGTTATTGCTTTAATCGGCTTGTCGCTGTGGTATGTTGGTGCACCTAATGCTGCACAGAATGTTTTACTATCCACTATAGTAATTGCCTTAACATTTATCTTCGCCCTGATTATAGGACCGCAAAAGCCATTTTTCTCTCTTTTCCCGATTTTACTGGCAGTTGTGATAGCCTGGGGCGTAGGTTTCATTCTATCGATAGCCGGTGTATTTGCACCTGGCGATCCCGGCTTTGTTGACCTGGCGCCGATTGGCGCAGCGCCGTGGTTCCGAATCAACCTGATTTTCCCCTGGGGTATCCCCAAGTTTGAATTCGGCTTTTTCCTGATCATCCTTGCCGGTTACCTGGCTTCGATGATCGAATCGTACGGCGATTACCAGGCGATCAATGTTGCCTGTGAAGCAGACCCCCTGACTGAAAAACAGATCAGCCGCGGAATCGGTTTTGAAGGTGTGGGCTGCTTCCTGTCTGGTGTTTTCGGCGGTTTCTCAAGTACCAGCTATACTGAAAACATTGGCCTTGTTGGTTTAACAAAGGTTGCCAGCCGCTATGTTGTTAATATCGGGGTTGTAGTCCTGATATTCCTTGGAATATTCGGCAAATTCGGCGCTGTAGTATCCACCATTCCAGGGCCGATTGTCGGTGGCCTCTACTGCGCGCTATTCGGCCTGATTGCCTCTATCGGGATCAGCAACTCGGCCAAGGCAGATTTAAGTTCAATGCGCAACCAGATGATTATCGGTTTTTGCCTCTTCATGGGTATTTCAGTGCCCGGTATTTTTAACGGGACCCACCTGTCAGATCCGGTTCAGCTCTATTTTGAATGGGCGCCGTGGCTCTCTAACATTATCAACATTGTCGGTTCTACCGGTATGGCTGTAGCTGCTATATTCGGCCTGATTCTTGACAATGTGATACCAGGCACCCCGGAAGAGCGCGGGTTGACTGCGATGCAGGGTGTAAGGACCGACCCGGGGGTTCACACTCCTGAAGATGAAATATAAGCTGTAAGTATAGATTGTAATAGTAAAACAACGAGAAGCCTGCTGAACTCAGCAGGCTTCTCTGTTAATGCGCAAAATTTTTTTGAGCAGGATTATCAAGTGTTGTTATTTTTAAAGAGCTTCAGGATATTGACCGCTATTTCAAGATTTAGCGAGCTTTCAGGGTTGTCGAAGCTGTAGCCGGTGAGTTCTTCAATTTTCTTGATCCTGTATAAAACAGTATTGTAGTGTGTATAAAGTTTGGATGATGTGAGCTTTAGATTCCTGTTGGTTGCAAAATAAGTTTGCAGGGTTTTCACGAGGTCGCCTTTTTTATTCCTGTCATATTCGAAAACAGGGTGTAACAAATCATCTACAAAGCGTTCAAGTTCGTCACGGTTTTTTTCACTCAAAATTTTATAAAACCCGAGGTCATCGAAAAAGACAACCTGGTCATAATCGGATAGCTGGGATACTTTCAAAGCTTCCCTGGCTTCCTCATAACTGCGGCTAATCATATGTAAATCTGAATAGATACTTCCCACACCGATATTAAGCCCACTGCCTGCCCCCCGCGATTCTTTCAAGAAACTTATTAATTGATTGACATTATCTTTCAGCAGGGTTGAGGATTTGTCTTTATCGATATTAGCTATAATAACAATATTATTACCTTTAATGCCGGCCAACATTTTGTTGCTAACCTGCAGTTTCAAATACCTGTTGATAGCTTTTAAAAGGTCTTCTTTGCTGCGCTGGCTGTCCATTGTCAGGTAATTCTCAAGCACATTTAGATCCTGGAAACTGTTTTCGTTAATGATTATCACGGAGCTGGGCTGATCAAGGTCAATATTAAAAGTTCTGCCCCTGTTAATTATCTCACTGCTATTTTCAAAGTCGGAAGAGAGAAGAACTTCTAAAAAGTCATTGTAATAACTTTTCTCAATTTCAAAGATGGCCTTACGCTTGGTAAACTCTAAAGCAGCGATGGTAGCTGCCCTTTCCATGATTAAAATGTCTGGCTCAAAAATGGGATTATTTATAATGGCTACCATGTGACCGTATTCATACTTGGCAGCGATAATGGGAATGCGAATAGCCTTGATAGTCAAAGGTTTATGTTGATCTGAAGCATATTCAAGCGAATATTTAACCTCTTTTATGTTTCCAAAACGCAATTTTTCCTTCTTTATTTCTATGCTGCCCTCGGAAAAAAAGAGTTCAAATTTATACTGATCAGGACAGTCAGCGTTTACTATCAAATTGCCTTCCCGGTCGACTATGGCAACCGGATTTCCGATTAGTTTACCGGTTTCCTTGCATAGTTCTTCAAGTGGAGAACCATTTAGCGCTAAATCCATTAATTTTTTATGGGCCTGTTCAAGTTTTTGCAGAATTTTATTCTGCTTGTTAAAAACTACGCCTAGTATTGGGGCAATTATTTCAGAAAAAGAAAGGTCATATGGAACCTCAAGCAGGGGTATACTGTATTTATCGGCACTTTCAATGACCTCTCTTGGAATTTCATCGAGGTACCTTTTCGTTTTAATCCCAAGAGCAGCACTGTCTGACTGCTGCATTCGGGGGATAAGGTTATTCATCTGATCCGGGTATTCCCGGAATGAATAGCCGGTGGTAAGCAAGAATTCCCCATCTATTAACCAGTCCATGATATCCGGAACTTCTATTACGTTTACAAGCTTAATAACCCTGTCCAGCCCATTTTCGCCGGCTACAACTTTCAGGCGATTAACGATGTCAAGGGAAAGGGCTTCCCTGACAGTTATGCCGTACTGTTTTTGCAAAACTAACCACACCTTTGAAACAGATCTTATAGAGAACAATAACAGAATTTAATCCTGCCTGTCAATACATATTTGTAAACATATAACAACGTTAAACAAATTATTTAGTGTTATAGCCTAAAGGATATTTTAAGTAAATGTTTAATTTTTAGAAATGTCCATGCAAATTATTTTTAATCGATTATAATATTTACAGTAGATGTTTTATCAATTTATTGGTATTCAGTTAATGTCCTGGTGTTTTTCAAAGTATTATATATGAAGGAGGTTTAAATGTGGTTCTAAAGAGCTATATCTCCAAGAATACATTTAGAGACTCGGTTTACCTTATGCGCCTTTCCAATACAGTAAGAAGCTTTGAAGGCGTCATCGAAGCAGAAGTCATTATAGGTACTGATCATAATAAAAAATTCCTGCAATCAGGCGGGCTCTGGACAGAAGAGATTGAAAAAGAGGCAGGGGCAAATGACCTGATTATCGCCGTAAAGGCTGAAGATGAAGAAAGGGCAGAAAATGCAATTACCATGGCCCTTGAAGAGCTGAACAAGGTAGTCGAAAAAGAAAACCTGCAGGGAGACTTTGTACCAAGAACTTTCGAGACCGCCTTTAAGAATTTGCCCGGGGCAAACCTCGCTTTGCTGTCTATACCAGGGCGCTACGTAAAACGGGAAGCGGAGCAGATTCTTGATGCAGGACTGCACATGATGATTTTCAGTGATAATGTGTCGTTGGAAGAAGAAGTACAGCTAAAGAAAAAGGCGTTCGAAAAAAATCTGCTTGTTATGGGACCTGATTGCGGCACGGCTATTATTAACGGAATTCCCCTTGCCTTTGCAAACGAGGTGAGAAGGGGTAATATCGGCATAGTGGCTGCAGCTGGAACAGGATTGCAGGAGGTTTCCACCTTGATTCATAACCTCGGCGGCGGTATCAGCCAGGGTATAGGAACAGGCGGCAGGGATATCAAAGCAGATGTGGGCGGCATCACAATGCTGCAGGGTTTGAAAGCGCTGCTAAACGACATTGAGACAGAGGTAATTGTGCTGGTATCGAAACCTCCCGATCAAGTGGTAGCCGACAAAATACTGGATGTCGCAGGAAATGGTGGAAAACCTGTCGTTGTTATTTTTATCGGCGGCAACCAGGACAGCATAATTAATGCAAATTGTGAACCGGCATCAACACTGATGGAAGCAGCAGCTAAAGCGGTTAATCTATCTAACGGAAAAGAAGCAGGGAAGGCAGAAATAGTGACTGACCAGTATGAAAAACTTGCAGCTATGGAGAAAAATAAATATGGAAAAACACAGAAATATCTGCGCGCGCTTTACTCTGGCGGGACTCTAGCCTATGAAACACTGGTCATGTTAAGCGGCAAGGTTGAAAAGCTTGCAACAAATTTAGGTTTTCCGGGAGCAGGTAAGCTTGACGATGTTTACAAAAGCAGCGGCCATACAATTATAGATTTTGGAGAAGATGAGTTTACCCAGGGGCGACTGCACCCGATGATTGATCCCGCACTGCGCAACAACAGGATTGTTGAAGAAGCAAAAGATGAGGAAACCGCAGTTGTTATGCTTGACATGGTCCTGGGGTATAACGCACATCCCGATCCTGCAGGCTCTGCACTGGAAGCGATAAACAAGGCCAGGACGGTTGCTGCGGAAAGTAACCGCCACATTACATTTATCGCATGTGTATGTGGAACTGACGAGGATATGCAAAGCAGGAAAGATCAAGTTGAAAAACTTGAAAAAGATGGCGTGAAGGTCTTCGGCAGCAATGCCGAAGCAGCATTGTTTATCCTGCAATTGTTGAAATAGGAGGTCTTAAAAAATGGAAGATCTTTTTAAAAGTGAGTTAAAAGTTATCAATATGGGGCTGGAAGGGTTTGCTGAAACCCTGAAAGAAAGGGGAACAAAAGTATTGCATG
>SLQM01000057.1 GCA_007131435.1 Syntrophomonadaceae bacterium | reverse complement strand
GATCCAGGTTTAATCATAGAAAAATCAGTAACGATCATACCAAGACGGTTTTCATATTCTACACGGCCAAGCAAATTATAGTATGAAGGGTGGGTCTCATATACCATGGGAGCGCCTTCCGTATCCTTGTTATCAACAAATAGATTAACCGTGTACCTGATGTCTGTCTGCTCCTGGCTCTGCCGCCTCAACCAGAACATGGGGTTTTGCTGATCATCTTCATCACCCCTGAAATCTGACAGGTTGGAAAGAACATCTTGCCTGTAAGCTTCAAGGTATTTTGAAACAGCCGGGTAATTTGAGTATGCCTCGATTAATTCATTAAAAAGGTGTCCAATAGCTGACATTCCTATCCGCTGGTCAAGCTCTTTAAGCTTTTCTTTCATCTCTTTTTCGACCTTTTGAACCCTGCGCATAATTTCCATGGCTTTTAACTGCACTTCAGTCGATTTTTTTTCAAGTTCATCTTTTCTGCCCTGTTCAAGTTTTGCATAGTCCTCTTCGCTGATCTGTTCACCATCTTGAAGTGGTATCGTTATAAAGCCTGAACTTGTTCTTTTTAGGGTAAAGCCCTGTTCCTGTGCTGCCTTATTAAGCTCTTCCAGTAATTCAGATCTGGCTTCCTGAAATTCTTTTACGTAAACTGATTTTTGCCTTTCATAATCTTCACCATCAAAAGCTTTAGGTATGTTTTGCTTTAAATCCTCAAGTAGTTCTTCAACATCTCTGCAAAATTTCTCACCTGTACCGGCTTCAAGGTTTAAAGCTAGAGGTTCCCCTGGATTCTCAAAATTATAGACATACACCCAGTCATCGGGAACGGATTCTTCAGCAGATATTTTTTTTACAATTGATTGAGCATAACTCGACTTTCCGGTTCCAGTCAGCCCGGTCAGGAATATATTATAACCAGGTCTTTTAATCCTTAACCCAAACTCTGTAGCTTGAACCGCTCTTTCTTGCCCAATCATGCCTTCGAGAGGCGGTACATCGGCAGTTGTTTTAAAAGCGGCTTTATCGAGATTGAAAGTTAACCTGAGTTCCTCCGGTTTTAAGCTTTTATAAGTCATCTGATAATCTCCTTTCAGCTGCAAAAGCACATAAATCAGACAAAAAGCAGTGCCTGCATTTTGGGTTTCGAGCTGTACATAGATTTCTTCCGTGCGCTATTAACTGGTGGTGAGCATCAATCCATTTAAAACTGGGAATAAGAGTTTTCAATTGCTCTTCTACAATTTCTAAATTTCGGCTGTTTGCAAGTCCAAGCCTATTTGAAACTCGAAAGACATGTGTGTCAACGGCAAGGGCTGGTATGCCATAGGCGTTACTGACTATTACATTCGCTGTCTTTCTACCCACTCCCGGCAGTTTAAGCAGCTCTTCAATACTATCAGGAATTGCGCCCTGGTAATTTTCAACAATCATTTTTGCAGCTGCTATTAAATGCTTACTTTTATTGTGATACAGGCCGCAGTTTTTTATATAAGGCTTCAAATCCTCCGGGCCCATGGCCGCCAGGTGATGGACAGTAGGTATTATCGCAAAAAGCTTCTCGGTTATCCTATTTACCTGCCCATCAGTTGTCTGCGCTGATAGCACTGTTGCAACAAATAGCTGGTAAGGATTATCAAAAACTAACCCCGAAGCAGCGCCAGGATAAGAAATATTCAACTTTTCAATAATTAATTTAACCTTGTCTTTATCTGATAAGATGGTTGATATTTTTGACATATAACATTATAGATCGGCATTCATCTGGGGTAAAGAGCTATTTATGTGTCATAAAAGTAAAAGAAGCCCTGAAGGGCTTCTTTTAATGGTATAGCTCATCTATAATCACCAAAGCATTTTAATTAAGTCATCAATAAAACCAGTACAGCTTTTTCGGTATGCATGCGGTTCTCGGCCTGGTCATAGATGACTGCATGCGGTCCATCCATGACTTCATCAGTCACCTCCACACCCCGCATTGCCGGCAGGCAGTGTTCAAAAATAACATTTTTATCACACATTGCCAATAGTTCTGCTGTAACCTGGTAAGGAGCAAAGAGCTTTCGCCTCTCTTCTTCTTCCTCCTCCTGCCCGATCCACCACCAAACATCAGTATATACTACATGCGCACCGGAACAGGCTTCCTTAATATCAGCAGTGTGGTAGTAGCTTCCGCCCGATACTTTGTTGTTTCTCTCAAAAATGTCACTGAAGTCAGGTAGAATTGCATACTTTTCGGGACAACAGTGCACAAAGTTTAAACCGAGTTTTGAGCAGATAACGCCTAGCGAGTGGGCCGGCTGAGTTCTGTCTCCGAAGAAAACAACTTTTTTTCCTTTTAAATCATCAAATCTTTCCATAATCGTATAAATATCAGCAAGGGCCTGGCAGGGATGGTTTTTTTCAGTCATTCCATTGATCACTGGAACATCAGCACTGTCGGCCAGCTCTTTCATTTCCTTATAATCATTCCAGCGAATCATGATTGCATCGAAGTACCTGCTGAGCACTTTTGCCGTGTCATAAATACTTTCCTTTTTTCCCAAGTGAATCTCGCCAGGTTTCAGGTAGGTCACATAACCGCCTAGCTGCTGCATGCCAAGCTCGAAAGATATCCTGGTTCGTGTTGAGGGCTGATCAAATATACAGCCCAAACCTTTATGTTTCAAATAAGGGTGGAAAAACCCCCTTTTTGCTTCCAGTTTCAACTCTCGTGTTGTCTCAAGGATCAGCATCAATTCTTCCCTGGTAAAATCATCAATATCCATGAAGTTTCTACCGGTTAGCGTGTTCATCTCAGGTTTATCACTCCTATCGGTAATATAAAAAACCGCAAGCTGTTAAAGGCTTGCGGCGATTTCTTTTAGTGTATCTTCAAGACGGTTTAGCACTTCGTCAATCTGTTCTTTTGTTATTATCAGGGCCGGCTCAAAACGTACTGTATTGGCACTTATTAAGGTTCCAGCTACTAAAACCCTGCGCTTAAAGAGCCCTGATGCAACCTTGTAGCCATATTCCGGATCATTGAAATGCTGACCAATCAGTAGGCCTTTTCCGGTTATTCCCTTATAAATTTGCGAATACTTCCCGGCCAGCTCTTTCAGCTTGCCGATAAAATAATTACCGCTTTCTTCCGCTTTTCCGGCCAGATCATCCCGCAGGGTAACATTGATGGCGGCTATGGCAGCTGCGCAGGCCATGGGGTTGCCGCCAGTAGTAGTAGTATGCATAAATGGGTTTGGATCTTCAAATGCGCTCCATATTTTACCATTACCCATGAATGAGCCGATCGGCATTACCCCGCCGCCAAGTGATTTAGCCACGCAAAGTATATCGGGAACCACATTCCAGTGATCCATGCCCCAGAGTTTACCTGTCCTGGCCATTCCGGTCTGAACTTCATCAGCAATTAAAAGAATTTCAAAACGGTTGCAGATTTCCCGTACTTTAGGCCAGTAATCATCAGCGGGTACAACCGCTCCAGCTTCTCCCTGGATCGGTTCTGCTATGAATGCTGCTATTTCAATTCCCACTTTGTCACAAATATCGAGCTGCTTTTCCAGCGCTTCCGCATCACCAAAAGGCACATAAAAGGTCTGTCCGCCATAAGGCTGCAGATCCTGCCGGAAATCTTTTTTGCCCATTACGCTCAGCGAGCCGATTGTTTTACCGTGGAACCCGGATACTGTTGAGATAAAGTTGTGTTTCTTAGTATAAAGCCTGGCAATTTTTAAGGCTCCTTCAATGGTTTCAGTGCCGCTGTTAACAAAAAAAGCGTGATCAATATCGCCCGGTGTAATCGTAGAAAGCAACCTGGCCAGAACACCCCTGAGAGGATCCATTAACTCCTGGCTTGGAATACCAGATTTACCGGCCTGGGCCCGAACAGCCTCTACAACTTCCGGGTGCGACCAGCCAAGGTCAAGAGCTCCGTAGCCACCAAGGCAGTCGATGTATTCGTTACCAAATACATCATAATAATAGACACCTTCACCGCGCCATTCAGTACCGGCATAATCCCCTGCTTCAGTAACAGACTTACGGTAATCAACCCAACCCTTGTTGAAGTGTTTTACGAAGTTGTCTACTGTTTCCCTGGATATTTCCTTTGCTGTCGCCTCATCAAGCTCCTCCTGCTTAATAATACCTAACCAGCGCTCTGCATAATCCATCGCTTCCCTGTAGCTACTCATGCTCACCTTTCCCTTCTGATATTAATTGACCAACAAGTTATATGCTATTCTTTCATTATTCTCTTAGTTAGCTTTTCATCCTTATTATACAAAATTTCAACACCATTTACAATAATATAAATAGCGTTTAGGTAATTAATTATTCCATATCGGTATTTATAACTTCCATTTCGGCATAAAAAAAGAAGCTGAATATAGCTTCTTCTCCAATAATAATATGCGGTTAATTTAACTGGAAAAATCGTCTTCTGCGGGAACCCATTCGTCAATATTACGCATTATCCTTGGAACCAGGGCATATTCGGATACTTTTACTCCCTCTATGCCAGGAATTACTTTCCACAAGAATTCATACAGTTCCTCAGTGCTTTTATATCTTGCCTGAATTGAAAGTTCGTTAGTCTCCTGCCCAAATGCCATATAGGATACATAAGGCATTTCTAAAAGTTTCTTTACAATTTCTTCTTCTTTCGCAAGATCAATTTCCAATAGGATGTCAACCGATATTGAGTAACTAAAAAGGGATGGATCGAGAACCAGGGCAAAACGGCCAATCCCCATTTCCACCATCCTGTCAATTCTTTTACGGACAGTGCGATCATTTAATTCTAATGCTTCAGCAATTTTCTTTGCCGGGGTGCGCGAATCTTTTTGCAGCATTTTAATTATCTTGTAATCAGTTTTATCGAATAAAGCGAAATGATTCTTTTGGGCTGCCATTGTCACCTATCCCCGCTAAATATTTTCTCTAAATACACTTCCAGACTTTATTATAATCATTTTCCAGTTAGTATTCAACAAGTTTATCTTATATTTTAGTATCTGTAATTTTCTTTATGGAACTATTTATTACCGATAATATCATTTTGACCTCGTTAACCAAATAAGGGAGTAAGCAAAAACGCTTTCTCCCCTTCAATATATTTACAGTTATCTTCGTTTTACTAGAAACTACTTTTTTAGGTTAGCTTTAAATATAAAACTAAAAAGTGTTACGGTTAACCTTAATAATCATCTTTGCAGCCAATTCATCGATGCCGTTTTTACTATAGCCTATTTTTTTTAAGATTTCTCTTGTATGCTCTCCATGCCCTGGTGGAGGTAACAGCTCCGCACCGGCATTTCCTGAAACAAGGTAAGGGTATCCTATTAATACCTCTTTAGCGTCTCCATGCCACATTTCCAACCAACTGCAAGTCTCTTTACTAAGCAAATGATCTATAGCTTCCGGCACCTCAAGAACTGGTTCACAGCAAGCATCAATATCCTTAAACTCTTCTACCCACTCTTCTCTGCTTTTCTCCCTAAATATTATTTCCAACTTATTTATAAGCGTCAGACGCTTTTCCTGATCAAATTGCAGCTCTATCCATTCAGGCCTCTTTATTTTTTCGCAAAACCGCTGCCAAAATACCGGCTCCAGGGCCCCCAGGCTCATGTATTTCCCATCTTTAGTCTCGTAAGTGTTGTAGCAAGCATATGCACCAGTTATCGGGCCACTTCCCTTCCTTGCGATATCCTCATCGCTGTTGATCCCTGCAGCGGCAAGCGATAGAAATGGAAGTAATCCTCTTGTCAGCGAAACATCGACAAAGCTGCCGTCACCACTTTTTCCCCTGGCGTAAAGGGCCATCAGTACCGCGTTTATGGCCATTAAACTACCGGCAGCAATGTCTGCTACCTGTATGCCCTGTGCTTCCGGTTTTTCTCCCCTGGTTGCACACAAAGACAGTAACCCTGACAACCCTGAATAATTAATGTCATGACCAGCCCTGTAGCTGAAAGTGTTATTATAACCGTAACCGGTAATAGCAGCATAAACCATCCTTCTGTTTATCTTACTCAGTTCCTCATAACCCAGGCCAAGTTTTTTCATCACTCCCGGTCTGAAACCTTCAACAAGCACGTCAGCCTTTACTACCAGCTTTTTAACAATTTCCCGGCCCTCTTCTGTCTTCAAATTCAAGGCTATACTCTTCTTATTGCGATTTAGCTGCCGGAAAAAAGCGCCGCTGCCATTAATAAAACGACCGACGAACCTTGTAGGATCGCCGGTCTCCACATCTTCTATCTTAACAATATCTGCCCCATAAGCCCCAAGATGCATAGTAGCCAGGGGTCCGGGCAACAGTCTGGTAAAATCAAGAACTGTCAATCCATTAAGAGGCAGTCTTTCTTTATCAACATGCTGCTCCCGATCCATTACCTGTGTGTATACCTTGGCAGTAGCATTGGGCCGATACGACCGTCAGCTGCTCCGGTTTCCTCCAACTCTTTATGATAAGAGTTAAGATGTTCTAAATTTAAACCAACAGGCACTTCCAAATCCTTAATTACAACGGCTGCGTGGCGTCCGGCCCTGCGTCCGAAAACAATAATGTCCAGTAGAGAGTTACCCATTAAGCGGTTTGTACCATGCATGCCACCGGAAGCTTCACCGGCAACGTAGAGGTTATTAACAGAACTTAAGCCATTTTCATCGATCAGAAGGCCACCGTTCTGATAATGCAGGGTCGGATAAATTAGCATGGGTACTTTTCTTATATCAACATCAAATCTTTGGAATTGACGCAGCATTGCAGGAAGCTGGCGTTCTATAGTCCCTTCTCCGTGAATCAGATCAATTAGTGGAGAATCCAGCCAAACGGCAGTAATTCCTGTCGGCAGGGGGACACCAAGGCCTCGTTCCTCGCATTCGCGGATAATTGCCGAGGAAGCAACATCCCTGGTTTCCAGGTGATAGACAAACTGTTCACCCTTGATATTCAAAGGTGTAGCGCCCAGTCCCCTTGTTTTTTCAGTTACCAGCAAACCCAGTAACTGCGGAGGATAGGCTCCGCCCGTGGGATGGTATTGTATTGAGTCAGCATAAATTGTCTTAGCTCCGGCACGGTAACCCATGACCAGGCCATCAGCAGTTGCCCCGTAATGATTGCTCGTGGGAAAACCGCGATAATGCAGCCTTCCTGAACCACCGGTAGCGATAATAACAGTTTTAGCCCTGGCTACTTCATACTGGTCTGTTTCCAGGTTATAAAGTACAGCTCCGGCTGCGCTTCCCTTATCGTCAAGAATAATCTCCACAGCAGCGCTGAATTCAACAACTTTAATACCCTTATTTAGAACTTCATCCCGCAGGGTTCTCATAATCTCCGCGCCCGTGTAATCACGTGCAGCATGCATTCTTTTGCGTGAAGTACCTCCACCATGAATGGTAATCATTGTACCATCTTCTTTTTTATCGAACATGGTTCCCATGTCTTCAAGCCACTTAATTACCAGTGGCGCATCCATTACAAGCGCCCGGGCAAGTTCGGGAACATTTTCAAGCCTTCCTCCACCCATCACATCAAGGTAGTGGATTGCCGGGCTGTCGTTCTCCTTGTCTGCAGCCTGAATACCTCCCTGGGCCATCATGGTATTGGCATCCCCAAAGCGAAGCTTTGTTGATATCATGACATTTGCACCGGCAGAATGTGCTTCAAGTGCCGCTGAGGCTCCTGCCCCACCTCCACCGATAATTAATATATCAACGTCATAATCTGGCTCTGCTGTTAAATCAATATCTACATCTTTTAACCTGCTGTAGGCTTCAAATACATCAGCCATTTCATTAGTTAAACGAGCGCCCTTATCAACACCCACTTTCAATTCACGAAAACCATCTTCGATATAATCCGGGTGAAAATTTCTAAGCACATCTCTTCGTTCATCAGGTGTCATGCGTGGATAGTTGACACCGACCCTGGAGGGCCTTGTCTCTTCTACCTTTTTCATTAACTCCATTAATTCAGGCGTGTAACTCAACTGTGTGCTCCTCCTTTCAGGGTCTACTTTTCTATTTCGCGATTATCATATAGTTCCTGAAGCTTTTCCTTGTCTGCAGCTACCAGCTCATCTATTTCTGCGTCCATTTTACCTTCTTCTATCGCTTTGGCTCTTTCAGCAAGGAAAGCATACGGTTTTGCTATATATCGGCTGTACAAGCGACGGGCTGCAAGGGCAGCGTTGTAGTGCACTATGTTTGCCGGGCAGCGTGACACACAAAGTCCGCACATCAGGCAATCAAATGATAAGTCTGCTGCTTTTTGAAAATCACCACGCTGGATATAAGCAATGTACTGCATAACATCAATATCCTGCGGACATACTTTAGTGCAGGAACTACAACCGAGGCAGCGGTACACTTCAGGATATAATTGGGAGAAATGTGCTGTAGAAGGTTTAATTTCCTCCAGGTCGAATGTTGCTTTACGTCCGGGGAAAAATGGTATTTGAGCAAGGTACATCCCATCTTCGACTTTTGTCTGACAGGCCAATCCGACTTTAAGCTCATAATCTCCTGCCATCCTGTATACAGTCGCACATGCTCCGCAGAAACCAGCGCGGCAGCCACAGCCCCGAACCAGCTGGTACCCCGCGTATTCCATAGCATCCATGATGGTCAGGGTTTCCGGAACTGTATACTTTTTACCCATTATATATATGTCGACCTTTTGTATTTGATCTGTCATATTTACCTCCTTGGTCTATTCGGCAGGCGGGTCTGGAATAAAACCTTCATCCATCAAGAGTTTAGTCTGCTTTTGCGCTTTGCTGATGGATTCTTCCGCCAGCTTATATATTTCATCACGGCTAAGCTCCAGGCGGGCTACACCTTCTTCTATGGCTTTCATAGCGGTTGCGGTTGCTACCCGCGGAAATACTTCCCACATGTCCATCGTGGGCAAGATCATTTCCGGGTTCATTCCGCCATCGGGGGCACATGCTGCAAGTTCTTCTGCCGCTGCTATACACATCGAATCAGTTATTGTAGTTGCCTGTACATCTAAAACACCGCGGAAGATAGCGGGGAATCCGAGTGAGTTGTTAACCTGGTTCGGAAAATCTGAGCGGCCGGTAGAAACAATTTTCGCGCCGGCTTCAAGAGCTTCCCAGGGCCAGATCTCAGGAATCGGGTTGGCACATGCAAACACAATTGCATCCTCTGCCATGCTTTCAATCCATTCTTTTTTGATAACATCAGGACCTGGAGTAGAAAGCCCGATAATCACATCAGCACCCCTGCATGCATCAGCTGCGCCACCAGTGATGCCAGCGGCGTTTGTTGTCTGGCAGAGCTCCCATTTAACAGGATGTTGTTCTTTTAGCTCGGTACGCCCCTTGTGCAGGGTTCCCTTGCTGTCTATAAGCACTGTCTTGCCCGGATCAGCACCGGCAGCCTCAAGAAGGCGGATTGTACAAATATTCGCCGCTCCGGCGCCCATCATAACAATCTTGGCATCGTTCATCTTCTTACCGACAATCTTAAGGGCATTGATCAAGCCGGCTACCGTTACCATGGCAGTACCTTGCTGATCATCATGCCATACCGGAATATGACATTCTTCCCGGAGCCTGTCAAGAATATAAAAACATTTCGGGCTTGCTATATCTTCTAAGTTAATCCCTCCAAAACAGGGCTGCATTAACTTGACAAAGTTGATAAACTCTTCCGGGTCTTTAGTATCAACACATACCGGAAAAGCATCAACACCTCCCAAGTATTTGAAAAGCAGTGCCTTGCCTTCCATGACAGGCATACTGGCCTCTGGTCCTATATCACCAAGGCCCAAAACCCTGGTTCCGTCGGAAACAACTGCTAAAAGATTTCCTTTATTGGTATATTTAAAAACATCTTCCTTGTTTTCTGCAATTGCTTTACAGGGTTCAGCCACTCCCGGTGTATACCAGATGGCAAAATCATTGATATCGCGAACACAACATTTCAATTCTGCCTGAATCTTGCCCTTATAAAATGGGTGAAGTTTCATAGCATCTGCAGCCGGCTTTTTCGCTTTTGCCAGCAGCTCATCTTTATTCATTGTCATAATCCTGTCCCTACTTTCATATAATATTTTTTAATGCTTATCTTGCATACTCTTTTGCCCCTTCGGCGTATAGATCGTTCCCGTAAGCGTCATTGATTACAGTTGCAGGGAAGTCCTCAACCTCGAGACGATGAATAGCTTCAGCACCCAGCTCAGGATAAGCAACAACTTCAGACTTCTTGATCTTTTTAGACAGCAGCGCACCAGCACCGCCAACTGCTGCTAAATATAGCCCTTTATATTGCTGCAATGCATCTTTTACCGCCTGGCTGCGTAAACCTTTGCCAATGCAGGCTTTCATTCCTTTTTCAAGCATTTTAGGCGTATATACATCCATTCTTCCGCTTGTTGTCGGTCCTGCTGAACCTATTGCCTGGCCCGGTTTTGCCGGGGTAGGCCCAACATAATAAATAAACTGGCCGATTAAATCGATAGGCAGCGGTTCTCCTTTATCCATCAGTTCAACCAGCTTTTTGTGGGCAGCATCCCTTGCTGTATAAATAACACCATTTATAAGAACATTATCTCCTGCTTTAAGAGACATTACATCTTCATCACTTAAGGGAGCCTGAATTTTTTTCGGTTCCATTATCCGTGCCTCCTTTCACTTTTTAATTATTACAAGGTTCTTTCAAGATGCCTGCAGGCATGACAGTTAATATTTACTGCCGCAGCCATGCTGGCAATGTGAGAAGGAAAGGTTTCAATATGGACGGCCAGGGCGAAAGTCCTTCCCCCAAATCCCTGCGGCCCAACTCCCAGGTCATTAATTTTGTCGAGTATTTTCTTTTCAAGGGCTGCAAACTTGCTGTCTGGATGCGGTGTTCCGACGGGGCGGAACAAGGCTTTTTTCGCCTGCACTGCAACCTTGTCGAATGTTCCTCCAATACCGACACCTACAACGATTGGCGGGCAGGGATTTGGGCCGGCAGCCTTGACGTGGCTGACAACAAATTCTACTAACCCTTCTTCACCATCAGAAGGTTTGAGCATTTTGACAGTACTCATATTTTCGCTGCCCCCACCTTTAGGGGCAAAAGCAATTTTTACCTTATCTCCCGGAACAATATCTGTATATATCACGGCGGGTGTGTTATCACCTGTGTTTTTCCGGTCATAAAGTGGATCTTCAACAATCGATTTACGAAGGTACCCTTCATCATAACCCTTACGTACGCCTGCATTAATAGCTTCTTCCAGGGTGCCCCCT
>SLQM01000086.1 GCA_007131435.1 Syntrophomonadaceae bacterium | reverse complement strand
TTCCTCCTGCAGTCGTGGAGAAGGCGGTGAAAAAAGCTCCGCCTGGTTACACATTATGCGCCCTAAACCCGGAGTTTGATTTAACCCTGGATGGAGTTCATGGCTACCTGAGCACTGATGGGAGCGCAACCGTTATTGCAGATCTCCAAACCGGGAAGCTGCGCAAATCAACAAAAAAAGATGTTGGTGATATTGCCCGTATTGCCGAACAGTTACCGCAGATATCATTTTTATGGCCAAGTGTAAGTGCCCAGGAATGCAATCCCAGGGTTCAACCCTTACATGAACTTCAGGCTTTGATGCTCAATTCGGACAAGCATATCCAGGCCATGACTGCTGTTGATCCTTTAAATGCCCGGGGCAGCATAGAAATTGCAGCCCTTGCTGTAGGCGGTAAAGATATGCTCAGGGAGCGCCCTGTCATTTCTAATTTCCAGTGCAGCCTGAGCCCCCTGTCATATGATGGAAGCAACCTGGAAGCGGCCCTGATATTTGCTGAGGCCGGGGTGCCGGTAGGTTTTGTAACGATGCAGATCGGTTCATCTACCGCCCCCATAACCCTGGCCGGTAACCTGGCTCTTGGAAATGCGGAAGTCCTGGCCGGTATAACCCTGGTCCAGCTTTGCTTCCCCGGGGCCCCGGTGTTTTATGGGGCTTGTTCAACCATGATGGAATTAAAACGGGGTGGCATTACCTCAGGTGGCCCGGAAGATTATTTACTCCAGGCTTATTCGGCCCAACTTGCACGTTACTATAATATCCCTTCCAGTATTGGTACTTTTTGCAGCAGTTCAAAAACCAACGATTGGCAGGCTGGTATGGAAAACAGTTTATCAGGCCTGATCAGCGCATTTTCAAAAGCTGATATGATGTCCGGAGCCGGGTTGATCAATGGCGCTAAAGTTTTCTCAATTGAACAGATGATCCTGGATTGTGAAGCTTTTGACCTGATCTGCAGCCTGGGCAGCGGTACGGAGATCAGCGATTATACCCTGGCCCTTGATATCATTGACAAGGTGGGCCCGCAGGGGCACTTCCTGGCTGAAGAGCATACATTCACTAACCTGTCACAGGTTTGGATGCCGCAGATATCAAATCGCGGTTCTTACGAGGAATGGGAAAAACTGGGCAGGCCAACTCCGGGACAGGTTGCAGCAGAAAAGGCCGAAGAAATATTAAAAACCGGCTTTAAGAAGCCTGGCAGTCTGGACCAGGAAATAGATGAAATAATAGGAGCGTTCGAGAAAGAATAATTTAAAAGCGCCATTTTTTTACTTAAATAGAGGTCAAATATTAGCTGGCAAAATGACGGCTTAATGCGGTTTTAAAAATGTAAACCAATTAATGGAAAGGAGATAGCAGCATGGTGTTTACCAGGCTTGGTGATGGCTCGATGCTTGAGCTTGAGCCAGAAGCGATTAAAGAAGAACTGTTGGAGGGAACCCAGGATGCCGCAAAAAGAGGAAAGATAGAAGCACTTGATGACAATGAAATAGAAAAACTCCTGGAGATAGTAACACGACCGGGCAAAATGGTAGGGGTAGAGAAGGGAAATGAAATTATCATGACCGGTGACTCTCCTTCCATTGGCTCTGTCCCGAGGGGTTACCCCGTTAACCGTTTGCAAATGCTGCAAACCTACGAAAGGGTTTGCGGGATGGATACAGCTGAAACGGGCTTTATTGATTACAGCTATAAGGCGGTTAAAACTGTCGCCTCGGAAGAGCGTTCCTGGGTGGAGCAGGCATCACACCTGTTGACAATTCCCCTGTTTTACGGGGCGATGCCCGATTTGGGCAGGTACAGCCGTCCCGATGGTCCAATTCCCAACTGGGCGGAGTTGATGCCGCAGGGAAAAATCAGCGAAGCCCGTGAAGCACAGGAGGAAGCGGTTGAAAGCTGTGTAAACGATCTTGTTTTTATTGCCGGGGAAATGTATGAAGGAGGGGCCCAGGGTATAGATTTTGATACAACAGGGGCTGCCGGCGATGCAGATTTTTTAGCTGCCCTGAAAGCATCCGAGATACTTAAAAAGAAATACCCCGATATTTGCATTGAGATGGGTATGGCCGGGGAATTTGTACTGGGAATGCATGGCGAGCTTTATTATGATGATGTCCGGTTGGCAGGGCTTTATCCCCACCAGCAGGTTAAACTGGCCGAAAAAGCGGGAGCAACCATTTTCGGCCCTGTAGTCAATAATATCAGTAAGAAATCATTTGCTTACAACCTGGCCCGGGCGGTAACATTTTGTAAGGCCTGTGTTGAGGTCTCCGGCATACCTGTTCACCCTAACGTTGGCCTGGGCGTTGGTGGTGTAACTACTGTAGAAGTTTTACCCGTAGACGTGGTCAGCAGGGTATCGGTAGCCATGGCTGAAGTAGGCAAGGCAGACGGGTTATAGGTAGGCACAGGTGATTTTTGTGGAATGATCGCCACACATACTCTTGCATCGGGCATGGGCGGATTGCGCACCGCCGGAGATCTGGTAGCGCGCATGCAAATGACCGGAATGCGGATTAAAGAGGCGAAAAAGTATGTTGCAGAAAAGCTTCGTGTTTCCGTTAAGGAGCTTAGTGACGAAATAGTGATGAATGAAGTAAGGGACGATTTGAACCTGGGTCGGGTTGTATCTCATCATAACAAGGCCAGGGGTATCCAGGCCCAGATGAATATTGCTAAAGTACTCGACATTGAAATTAATTCCGTAAAAAGATTTATGGATCAGATCAGTTAACATTATCCAGCAAATATCTTCAACCGTCATAAGGTGATAAAAAAGTAGAGGGCAGTCAGCCCTCTACTTTTTATCGCATATTACCCCTGTTAATGTATTAGAAAAAAAGGTATATTGTTTTTAAACATATTATTTAAATGC